>JBBDOA010000158.1:0-12590 GCA_040877275.1 Rhodospirillales bacterium
TGAAGACTACCGAAAATTTCTCAAAGCCGACTAGTCGATAAAGTCTAACCGGGTCAGGGTGTCGCAAAGTTGATCGGGTGCGGTCACAAACGGTGAATGGCCGGAATCCAGGTCCACGATTGCATGACACCCGGCACGTTCCGCCATCCAGCGCTGATGCGGCGGGGAAATGGCGCGATCCTTCAGGCAAATGATTGCCGTTTTCCCGATGCGTCCGAAATTGCCGGCGCTGAGCCGGATCGGTGTGCGGAACGGGGTTGCTGACTGCAATTGCACGCGGTCTTCGACCCAGGCCAGTTGTTCAGCGTCGGCGTCGTTGTAAAAAGCATTGTTCAGCGATCCGGTCTTGAGGGCGATGGCAGAAATGCCGCCGACGTCGATCCGGCTTGCCTGAACATGTGATGCGGGATCGGCTTTGACGACATCGCCGACGCATTCGCCATCGACCGGAATATAGGCGGCAAGGAAAACCAGATGGTCGACCCTGTCAGGGCGCTTTTCGGCGGCGGCAGCAACGACAGCGCCGCTCATCGAATGGCCAACCAGGGTGATCGGTGATGCGGCGGCATCCAGGGCTTTGACGATGGCATCGGTATATTGCGTCATATCCTGATCACCGATCCAGTCGTCGATATGACCATGCCCCGGTAAGTCAGGCGCAACGGTTTTGTGTCCCGCTGCCTGCAGCCGCGTGATCAACGGCTGCCAGCACCACGCGCTGTGATACGCCCCATGCACCAGAATAAACATCTTGGCAGTTTAGATCATGGCCCGGAGAATGTCTCAGGAAACGCAAAAGGGAGAACGCGTGATGCACGCCCACTGGTATTTTGATGTCATCTCACCGTTCAGCTATCTGCAGTTCCTGCGTCTGGGTGAGGTCGCGGGTCGGTGTGATCTGTCGCTCAAGCCGGTGCTGTTTGCAGGCCTGCTTAACGCCAACGGACAGAAGGGGCCGGCTGAAATTCCGTCGAAACGACTGTTCACGTATCGCATGGTAACGTGGCAGGCGAAAAAGCGCGACATCCCCTTCAAATTTCCGGATGCCCATCCGTTCAATCCGATCCGGGCGCTCAGATTGTGCGTGGCGTTGGATAATACACCTGACGCTGTCGGCAGGATTTTTCATGCAATCTGGGGCGAAGGGCATCTGCCCGACAACGATCTGGGCTGGCGCGCGATTCAGGATGCGGCTGGCGTCGCAGATGGTGACGCGTTGATCGCTGATGCAGCCGTCAAACAGGCGTTGATCAAAAACGGTGAGCAGGCGCTCAGGGAAAATGTCTTCGGCGTGCCGAGCTTTGCCGCCGAAGGTGAAGTGTTCTGGGGTGATGATGCGCTCGGGTTCTTCGGGGACTGGCTCGACGACAGGAGGGTGTTGAGTGATCCCGATATGGTGAAACTCAAAACCCTGCCGTCGAGCGCTTTTCGCATTTAGCTTGGGAATTAACCGCAGCGCACCCCGGTGCCGCCGAGCCCGCAATAGCCGCGCGGGTTCTTGTGCAGATACTGCTGATGATAATCTTCGGCGTAATAAAATTCCGGCGCGTCGAGAATTTCCGTCGTGATGGCCGGATAGTTGTACTGCCTGAGCGCCTTCTGATAGGCCTTTCTGGTTTCTTCGGCGATGGCGCGTTGCGCATCCGATGTGACGTAAAGGCCCGAGCGGTACTGGGTGCCGACATCATTGCCCTGTCTCATGCCCTGGGTCGGGTTGTGGGCCTCCCAGAACGTCTCGGCCAGTTTGCGGAACGTGATCTGACCCGGGTCATAGACGACAAGGACAACCTCGTTATGGCCGGTTCTGCCGGTGCAGACTTCCTCATAGGTGGGGTTCGGCGTCAGACCGGCGGCGTAGCCGACGGCGGTGACATAGACACCCGGCAGTTGCCAGAAAACCTTTTCTGCGCCCCAGAAACAGCCAAGCCCGAAGATCACGCTCTCATAACCTTCCGGGAACGGCGGCTTCAGGGGATTGCCGTTGATCGCGTGATGGCTGGCCGTCGGCAGCGGCTCGGCGCGGCCGGGCAAGGCTTCGGTCATTTTCTTCGGGGTTTCCGTCGGCTTGTTGAATAGTCCAAACATGGCGTCGCTCCTTATCTGGTGGACAGGATATGGTCATTCATTATCGGAATGCCAGCGGCGGGTGTTCACGAGTTAGTGTGCCCCGAGATGCACACCATTGCGCCGCACCACCTGTCTCAGCGCGAAACTGGACTGGATGCGGGCGACACCGGGCAGGCGGGACAGGTGTTCCTTGTGAATGCGTTCGTAATCCGCCGCATCACGGGCCAGCAGGCGCAGGATGTAATCGGCATCGCCCGCCATCAGATAGCATTCCATGACGTCCGGGCATTCGGCGACGGCGCGCTCAAAGGCGCTCAGGTACTCCTCGCTCTGCCGTTCCAGCGTGATGGCGACGATGATGTGGGTGGCGCGGCCCAGCGATGCGGCATCGATCATCGCGGCATAGCCGGTGATGATCCCCCTGGATTCCAGAATCTGCACCCGCCTGAGACAGGCCGATGGTGACAGCCCGATCTGTTCGGCCAGTTGCACGTTGGTGATGCGACCGTCGTTTTGCAAGGCCGCCAGTATGGAATGGTCGATGATATCGAGCATTATTCGAATATAATTCGATAAAATAACAATTTAAAGCAATTTATATCGAAAAATAGTCTCTTCAATCTGTGTCTTCGCAAGGACTCACCGCGTCAAACAGCGTTAAATTCAGAGCATGGATTGTTGCCTTCCGACATGAGCAGGAGACGAAAAGTGCTGATCGGTGTTCCAAAAGAAATCAAAAACAATGAATTTCGGGTCGGTCTGACACCGACCAGTGTGCGCGAGGTTGTGGCGCACGGCCACCAGGTCATCGTCGAGACGAATTGCGGTGTCGGTATCGGTCGCAGCGATGATGACTACCGGGCCCAGGGTGCCGAGGTTGTCGATACCGCCGCCGAAATTTTCGCCAGCGCCGATATGATCGTGAAGGTCAAGGAACCGCAGCCCGGCGAGCGCAAGCAACTCCGGGAAGGGCAGATCCTGTTCACCTATCTGCATCTGGCCCCGGACCCCGAGCAGACCCGGGATCTGATCGACAGCGGTGCCATCTGTATCGCCTATGAGACGGTCACCGATGCCAGGGGCAGGTTGCCGTTGCTGGCACCGATGTCACAGGTTGCCGGTCGCATGTCGATACAGGCCGGTGCCCATTGCCTGGAACGGGCACAAGGCGGTGAGGGTATTCTGATCGGGGGTGTGCCGGGTGTCGCTCCGGCCAAGGTCGTCATCATCGGTGGCGGTGTGGTCGGCGAGAATGCGATACAGATGGCAGTCGGCGTCGGTGCCGATGTGACGGTGCTGGATCGCAACCTTGATGTCCTCAACCACCTGTCCGAGCGCTTTGGCCCTGTGCTGACGACAATGTATTCCACCGGGGCGGCACTGGAACAGACCGTTCTGGCGGCCGATCTGGTGATCGGCGGGGTTCTGGTCAAAGGGGCGGCGGCACCCAAACTGGTGACCCGCGCCATGGTCGCGGCAATGAAACCGGGTTCCGTGCTGGTCGATGTCGCCATTGATCAGGGCGGCTGCTTCGAAACCTCGAAGGCGACGACCCATGCCGAGCCGACTTTTGTCGTCGATGGTGTGGTGCATTACTGCGTCGCCAACATGCCGGGCGCAGTGCCGCGCACCTCGACCCATGCGCTCAACAACGCAACGCTGCCCTACACGCTGATGCTTGCCGACCGGGGCTACAAGGATGCGCTGCTGTCGAGCGAGCACCTCATGAACGGGCTGAACGTGTTTGCCGGAAAAGTAACGGAAGAGGCCGTCGCCCGTGAACTGAATTACCCTTACGTGCCGGCCAGAGAAGCTCTGGCCGCGTAAACGAGACCCCAAACCAGAAAGGTTTCTTCCCTAAGTAAACTCGGGTGGTGTCTTCGTGCACCGCCCTTTTTTCTGGTTGCTCAGCCGCCCTCGATCGGCGGGAAGACGACGACCTGATCGCCGTCGTTGAGGATTTTTTCGGCACGGCTTTCGGGGGCGACCGGATCGCCGTTGACGAGCGTCATGTACATCTTGTCGGGTGCCATGCCGATCATCCGCATGGCATCGGCGAGGCTGCCCTGATCCTTCAGGGGAATGTCGCCGAGACCGTCCCGGCCAAGCCCTCGGAACTCGGCAGCATCAAGGGAAACGAGCTGAAAGCCGACCGTAATCACGGTTAGGCCAATCCGAGCCGGCTGAGCGTCTGCGTCGTCGGCTCGCCGTCCGGTGTCCAGCCGCGCAACTCATAATATTCCGGCAGCATCGAGCCAAGCTCACAGACCCTGCCCTTGCCGGCACCCGACGGCGCCGGTTCTTCCAGCACCCGCTTTGGCAACGTGTCGTCGGCTTTGGTAAACCCGGCCCTGAGGTTGAACTGGCGTTCCATATTCCATATCCGCTCGCCGGTATCGAAGAATCGTTCAACCGACCAGTCGCCCGGCAGGGCACCGGCAATCTGGGCCACCAGATCCTCAACCTCCCAGGCGTTGCCGGCAAACAGGCAGACCCCTGTCGAATCCCAGGCAGCATTGCGGTCCTGGGATTTCTTGACGATCTGGGCTTTGCCTTCGGGGCGAACGTGCGCGAAGTCGTCAACAAACGGGCTGGCGCGTAAATGACAGGCACCGCGGTTCGACGTTGCGTAGGCCAGTCCCATGCCCTGCATGGCACGCGGATCGTAGCCCGGGAACTCTTGGCCCTTGACGGTCATCGATAATTCGGGATGGCCGTATTTCTCACAGATACGCTTTGCGCCGAGACCGATGTCCTTGCCGAAGCCGCTGGCGGTGCCGGTGACTTCGGCAGCCCAGCACAGCGCTTCGGCGGATCCGAATTCAAGCGCCATGCCACCCGTATGTTCTTTTGTGACGGCGCCGATGTCGTACAGCTCCATCGCTGCGGCGACACTGGCACCGAACGAAATCGGATCCATGCCGTGTTCGTTACAGAGGGCGCTGGCATAGGTCGCGGCATCAATGTCGTCGACACCGCACATCGGGCCGACGGCATAAATGCTTTCGTACTCCAGACCGCCGAGTGATTTCTGGTACTTCGGCTTTTCCTTGACGGAGAAGTGGTTGGGATCAATCGAGGCGATCCGACCGCAGCCGATGGAGCAGGCAAAGCACGCCTTGTTGGCCTGCACATTCTTGCGTCCGTCGGAACGGCGCGGTGTGTGCGCCGCCTTGACGTTGATTTTGTCGGTGCCGGCAAATTGAACGGCACGACAGTTGAGCGTCGGCACCGATCCGTAGGCATTCGTGACATCCAGCATCGAATGGGTGCCGATGGTAGACAGACGGGTGCGCGCGGCGCTCGGATCAAGCTTGGCACGGGCCGAAGCGTTCGCAGCCCTGAAGGCTTCCGGATTGGCAACGGTTGTCCCGACGCTGCCGTAAGCGGCGATGGCTTTCAGGTTTTTCGACCCCATGACGGCACCGACCCCGGATCGCCCGGCGGCGCGGTCGCGGTCATTCATGACACAGGCGAAGCGGCACAAATTCTCTCCGGCGATGCCGATTGAAGCAATTTTCAGGTTCGGGTTCTGGTGCCTGGCGGTGATCTTGTCTTCGGTATCCCACACGGTTTTGCCCCAGATGAAACCGTCGGCAGGCAGGATGCGGACATCGTCATTTTCGATGACCAGATAAACCGGTTTCGGCGCGCGGCCTTCAAGGATCACCATGTCCCATCCGGCAAGCTTCAGATACGCGCCGAACTGGCCACCGGAATTCGAGCAGGCAATGGCGCCGGTCAGCGCACCCTTGGTAATGACCGAGAAACGTCCGCCCGTCGAGACGCCGGTGGCGGTCAGCGGGCCAGTTGCGAAGATCAGCTTGTTTTCCGGTGAAAGCGCATCGACGGCAGGGTCGATTTCCTCGGACAGATATTTGGTTCCGAGGCCACGTTGACCGATATAGGTCTCGGCCCATGCCATATTCAGCGGTTCCGGTATGGCTGTCCCGTTGCTGAGATTGACCCTGAGAATTTTACCCTGCCAACCCATCTGGCCAACTCCTGAATTTTGTCTGTGCTTGCATGATAGCCGGCGGCGTGTCGGCGTTAGCGGTAACGCTACGATAAATGCTGAAGCAAGAAAAGGTGGTCGGAGCCAGGATATCCGGATTACTGCGACTTCGGCGGTGGCGTTGCTTCAACGGGGGCCTGGGCGACGCGGCGACGCTGCATCAGCATCAGGTCCATGGTCGAGATGTGCTTGAAGATCGGCCGTGACCCATTGCGATAGAGGCGCACCATGCCGTGTCCCATATCGGCGAAAGAGCGCCTGAGATCGTCATAATTACGCACTTCCAGGACGATGACTTCCGTGCGGTCGGCGTTGAAGGCCTGCCAGCGGAACGTGGTGTTCGGCAGTTTCGGTGCCTCGAGCATATGCATCCAGACGATCTCACGCTCCTGCGGCGGACCGAACTGGTGCTGCATGTATTTTATGACCTGGGCAAAGTCAGAGGCATTGAAAACAGCGTATATCCGGCTGGCCTTGCCGTTTTCATAGCGCACGACACCTTCGCCCGGCAGCACAAAGGCCGTATCGGTTGAGAAGCTTGATGAGATTTCGGACGGCCAATCAAGTTTCTTCAGGCAGAAGACACTACCATGCATGGTGCGTTCGATACACGGAACGCCCCTGAAGGATGCCGCATCATAGGGGGCACCGATGGTGTTCTTGTCCCCGAGATACAGATCGATATTGGTCAGCGGCCCGTCACCGATCCGTGTCAGTTCCTGCGCCGGGCTTTTGGCATCGGGAGAGATATATCCCAGATCCAGTTTTTCTTCCGGCACGATTGTTTCGGCGACTTTGTTGGCAAGGGGTTCATCTTCTGGTTTGACATCCGTGCCGAATATATTTTCAAGAACATTGCCGAGAATGCCCTGATCTTCCGGGTCGGGGCTGACGGATTTGTGACCATGTCCCAGCGCCCGGTAGTTCCGGATTTCAGGCTGGTCGGCGATGCGGGAGCGAACAGTTGGCTGTTCCGGCAATGCGGTAATCAGCGATGGGGCGGGGGCAGCGGACACTTCCGCAACATGCAACGGTTTACCGGTGATATTGAACAGGCTGTCATTGGGATCATACAGATCGCCTTTGGGTGTCGGCATCCAGGGCGTGATCTCGACTATTTCCAGAGGTTTCGTTGAAGCCGATACCTCCGGATGTTCGGACGGCGTGACCTGAGCCGGGGTCTGAGTGGGAACTGCGGCCAGGTGTGTTTCGGTTTCTGCGGCAAGCGGGGGGCTTTGCGGTTGTGCTGCCGGCGCTGTGGACACGTCAGCGCTCTCAACGGGGGCGGAAGCGCCAACCAGCCGGGCGAGATCGCCAAACAGCCAACTGATCGGATTCCTGAATGACGTCTCGGTCCCGGATGCGGCGAGCGGAGCAGCATTTTCCAGAGGTGTTGCCGACAAGTTTACCGGCATGTCTGCTTGTGCTTGCTGCGGTTCTGTCGTTCCGGCTGCGGGCGTATCTGACAGTGTTGAAGGCACTTCAGCGGCTGGTGTCGTTGGCTTGTCGTCAGGGTCGGCAACCGCTTGCTGGTTTTCAATTTCCAGGGTTGGCTGGAAAATGCGGCCGAGATCGCTCAGCAACCAGGTGATCGGGTTGCGAAATGTCTTTGTGTCGGTGACTGCAGGCTGGTCTTGCAGGGATTTGGCCGCGGGTGTGCCGACGGCGGGTTCCTGCCGGACAGGTTCTGCGGCGGCTGTCATTGCTGTGTCGGTATCGGTACTGACGGAAGTTTGAGCCGGGTCGAACAGCTTGGCGATATCGTAAAACAGGGTCAGGATCGTGGGCGTGTTTTCAATCGCCACGGGTTTGGTATCGGCTGTCCGTGCCGGGACTTCCGGTGTCTGTTTTTCAGCTTCTGTGCGCGGTGATGCCGGCTCGGGTTTCGAAATCAGCGCATCGGTTGCGCCGCCCAGCAGCTTGCCGAGATCGCTGATCAGCCAGACGATGGGATTGCGGTTCTGTTCAGCGGGCTCTGGGGTGTCGGCCAAGCTGCTACCCGCGCCGAAAAAGGCGACCGATAGTGCCAGTAATAAAGCGGTGCTTGCCCGCATTTTGATCGTTATCCCCGAAACCTGATTTTGCAGGTTCTATACCCCACCAAACAGCGGATTTCCCTGCTGTTTACATACACGCGATAGTATTCGCACGCCTTGTACAAACCGACAACAGGTTTGGTCGTCAAAGAGAAACCATGCCTCGTCATCGCTCATACCTGCCTCGTCAGCCGCAATGATCCACAGCTGCGAATCTATAATATACCACTATATTTTGACTATGGTGCTATAAACAAACACATTTTGTGGATTTCGCTGTCGATCTTCCGGTCAGTCTTTCTATGTCGTCTGGGAATCGAGCACGGCGACGGCGCTCATGTTGTAAATGCCGCGTGAGGTCACCGCCGGCGACAGGATGTGTGCAGGTTGGGCAGCACCAACCAGAATCGGTCCGACCGACAGGCCGTCGGCAAGAATCTTTAACAGATTGAAGGCATTGTTGGCGGCATCGATGTTCGGAAATACCAGCATGTTGGCGGCACCGCTGAGGCGGGCGTGCGGGAAAATACGCTTTCTGAGTTGCTCATCCAGGGCTGTGTCGCCCTTCATTTCGCCTTCAACCTCGAAATCCAGATCCTTGCTCATCAGCAGGGTCATGGCTTTGCGCATTTTTGCCGCCGATGGGCATTGCGAGCTGCCGAAATTGGAATGAGACAGCAAGGCAACCTTGGGCTTCATGCCGAACCGTTTGACGGTGTCGGCGCAAAGCTCGGTCATTTCCGCGATTTCCTCAGCCGACGGGTCTGGCGTGACATGGGTATCGCAGAGGAAATAGGTGCCTTTGGTCAGGATCAGGGCGCTCAACGCGCTGACATCCTGAACGCCGCTGGCTTTGCCGATGATATCGAGAACGTATTTAAGGTGCCATTCATATTGACCATAGGTGCCGCAGATCATCGCATCCGCTTCACCCCGCTTGAGCGCCAGTGCGGCAATTGCCGTCGTGTTGGTGCGGATGATGGTCTTGGCTTCGTCGATGGTGACGCCCTTGCGCTCGACCAGTTCGTGATACTGGGTCCAGTATTCTTCATAGCGGGGATCATCAAGCGGATTGGTGATGCCGAAATGAATTTCCGGCTGGATGCGCAGTCCAAGTCGTTCGATGCGTTTGGCGATGACGTCGGGGCGGCCGACCAGATGCGGTCGGGCCAGACGGTCATCTATCAGGGCCTGTACGGCCCGCAAGACACGTTCGTCCTCGCCCTCGGCAAAAATGATGCGCTTTGGATCCTGTCTGGCGCGCTCAAAGATGGGCTTCATCAGCATGCCCGAGCGGAACACGAAGCCGGCAAGCTTTTCGTGATAGGCGTCAAAATCCGTGATCGGTCTTGTCGCCACGCCGGTTTCCATGGCGGCGCGTGCCACCGCAGGCGCGATTTCTGAAATCAGTCTGGGATCAAACGGTTTAGGAATCAGGTATTCCGGTCCGAAAACCAGCCGTTCACCGGAGTAGGCATCCGCCACTCGTTCAGAGCTTTCGGCCATGGCCAGGTCGGCAATCGCCTTGACCGCAGCCTTCTTCATTGTCTCGTTGATGTCGGTCGCGCCGCAGTCGAGGGCGCCCCGGAAAATGAACGGGAAGCACAGCACGTTATTGACCTGGTTGGGGTAATCCGAGCGGCCGGTGGCGATGATGACATCGGGGTTCGCCTTCTTTGCCACATCCGGGTCAATTTCCGGATTGGGATTGGCAAGTGCCAGGATGAACGGTTTGGGGTCCATCTTCTTGACCATTTCCGGTTTCAGAATGCCGGCAGCAGACAGGCCCAGAAAGACATCGGCTCCGTCAACGACGTCATCCAGGGTACGCAGATCGGATTTCTGCGCATATCGGCCTTTGTGGTCGTTCATCTCTTCTTCGCGGCCCTGATAGACAAGACCGATATGATCACAAAGCCAGATATTCTCGACCTTGACCCCCATCGTTACCAGCAGATCAAGACACGCAATCCCGGCAGCACCACCGCCGGTCGAGACCAGTTTGATGTCTTCGAATTTCTTGTTTTGTAGTCGCAGACCATTGAGGATCGCGGCCGCGCAAACAATTGCCGTGCCGTGCTGGTCGTCGTGAAATACCGGAATGTTCATGCGCTTGCGGAGTTCTTCCTCGACGATAAAGCATTCCGGTGAGCGGATATCTTCAAGATTGATGGCACCGAACGTCGGCTCCAGCGGCGCGATAACCTCGATCAGCTTGTATGGATCCAACTCGTTCACTTCGATGTCGAAGCAGTCGATGTTGGCGAATTTTTTGAACAGGACGGCCTTGCCTTCCATCACCGGCTTCGATGCCGCGGCACCGATCGGGCCCAGGCCAAGAACGGCGGTGCCGTTGGTGATGACCGCGACCAGATTGGCGCGATTGGTCAGGGTATAGGATTCCATCGGATCGTCGACAATGGCATTGCACGCCGCCGCAACACCCGGCGAGTACGCCATCGCCAGATCGCGCTGGGTCGCCAGCGGCTTGGTCGGCTGGATCTGGAATTTCCCGGCCGGTGCCTGGCGATGGTATTCCAGGGCCCGTTCATCAAGCGACTTGTCGTCGGACATTCAGTGGTCCTCCCGATTGTGTATTATTCCTGTTCGCCCTAAGTTGATCCCTCGCGCGCGTCGGGGCAACCTGATTTCGCGGGTTTTTCCAGACAACACCATGTGATCGCCGATATGACAGCAGAAAATATCCCCGTACCCTTTGTGATCGGCCATCGCGGTGCTGCCGGACTGGCACCGGAAAATACCCTGATCAGCCTGCGCCAGGCCAGGCTGGAAGGGGCCAGATGGGTCGAGTTCGACGTGATGCTGAGTGCCGACAGCCAGCCGATTTTATTTCACGACGATACCGTCGAGCGCACGACAAACGGCAGGGGTGCGGTCAATAAACTTGATTTTGCGACACTCAGAAAACTGGACGCCGGCGCATGGTTCGGTACCGACTTTGCCGGTGTCCGCATACCGACATTCGCCGAAGCGATTCAGACGCTCGCCGTTGAAGGTCTGGGTGCCAATGTTGAAATCAAGCCGTATCCGGGCACGGCACGGCAAACCGCTGAAGCGGTCTGCCGGCTGATCAGCGAGGCGTGGCCATCGTCGGTACCGCCGCCGGTGATTTCAAGTTTTGATGCCGAAGCGATGGAAGTGGCGCGAGACCGCTTGGGTACTCTTGAGCGCGCCATGCTGTTCGGTAAACTGCCTCGCAACTGGTTGAAAATTGTCCGTGAACTGGATTGTCGCGCCGTGCATGCATCGAATCGCAGCGTCACACAATCGATGGTTGATGAAGTTCGCGATGCCGGGCTGCCGCTGCGTATTTACACCGTCAATGATCCGGACAGGGCCAGGACGCTCCGGGATATGGGAGTGTCGTCGGTTTTCACCGACCGTCCGGATCTGATCCGGGATTAATCGCTTTCAGGCATTGCCTCGACAGGGACTTTACGCGACGATCATCCGGGGCTCGGATAAAACATATCCGGGATCGGGAAACGGAACAGAGTCTTGAACGGCATATTCTTTGCCATCGTCGCCATAGCGTTCGCTGTTGCGGCTTATCGTCAGATTACGTTCACGGCAGCCGCCGGCAGTGATGTCGATGCGCCGATGGCTTCGCTGGGCAAGGCGATGATCGGGACCGCCGGCGATGCGGTGACGCTGGCAATCGGTCTGGTCGGCGTCATGTCGCTGTTTCTGGGCTTGATGAAAATTGCCGAGCGCGCCGGTCTGCTTCTGGTCGTGGCAAAGACCTTGCAGCCGCTGATGACCCGACTTTTTCCGAGCGTCCCTGCCGATCATCCGGCAATGGGTGCGATAATCATGAACCTGTCGGCAAATGTGCTTGGTCTCGGAAATGCAGCAACGCCGTTCGGTATCCGGGCGATGGAACACCTTGATACCCTGAACGGAGACAAGGGCAAGGCGACCGATGCGATGATCCTGTTCCTGGCCATCAACACGTCGAGTGTCACGCTTCTGCCGACCGGCGTGATTGCGCTCAGGGCGGCGGCCGGTTCTGCCGATCCGGCCGGTATTGTGCCGACGACCCTGTTTGCGACACTGGTTTCAACGACCGTTGCGATTGTGACCGCCAAATTCTGCGCCAGACTGTTCAGTGCCAGTGCACCGCCCCTGGCGATGGAAACGGAAGCGCGTCCGGCCCGCGACTCCGACGATGGGGATGCCCTGCAGGTGCCCCCGGCAAGCGGCTATCCGGTCTGGGTGTCGGTGTTGATACTATCCACCGTGCTGGCGCTGGTGCCGTTGACCATTTTTTATGGGCGAAGCTTTGCCCCCTGGATCATTCCCGGACTGATGATCGGGTTTCTCGCTCTTGGTATGTGGAAACGCGTGCCGGTCTATGAATGTTTCGTCGATGGTGCCAAGGACGGCTTCAACGTCGCACTCAGGATCATTCCGTATCTGGTGGCGATCCTCGTTGCCGTATCGATGTTCAG
>JBBDOA010000159.1:0-9546 GCA_040877275.1 Rhodospirillales bacterium
AATCCAAAACAATTCAATCTGCAGTTCGTTCCAAGTTAAACCGGACAGCAGTGGACTTGATTTGGGGCGACGAGGGGGCATGCCCTCACATTGTGTTAATACCGATACGTATCCGGTTTGTGCGGACCGTCGACCGGCACGCCGATATAGTCGGCCTGCTTTTTCGACAGCGTCGTAAGGCTGGCACCGAGTTTCGCCAGATGCAGCACAGCGACTTTTTCGTCGAGGTGTTTCGGCAGCACATAGACGTCGTTCTTGTACTTGCCGTCCTTGTTGTTGGCCCAAAGCTCGATCTGCGCCAGCGTCTGGTTGGTGAAGCTCGCCGACATCACGAAGCTCGGGTGGCCAGTGGCGCAGCCGAGGTTCACAAGACGGCCCTGCGCCAAAAGAATGATGCGGTTGCCGTCCGGGAATTCGATCTCGTCGACCTGCGGCTTGATCTCGTCCCACTTCATGTTCTTCAGGCCGGCGACCTGAATTTCACTGTCAAAGTGACCGATGTTGCAGACGATGGCACGGTCTTTCATCTTGCGCATGTGATCGACGGTAATGACGTCGACGTTGCCGGTCGCGGTGCAGTAAATATCGGCGCGCGGCAGCGCCTGTTCCATGGTTACGACCTCGAAACCTTCCATGGCCGCCTGCAGGGCGCAGATCGGATCGGCTTCGGTGACCAGGACGCGGCAGCCGGCGTGGCGCAGGCTTTCCGCAGAGCCCTTGCCGACATCGCCGAAGCCGGCGACGCAGGCGACCTTGCCGGCCATCATCACGTCGGTAGCGCGGCGGATCGCATCGACCAGGCTTTCACGGCAGCCGTACTTGTTGTCGAATTTGGACTTGGTGACGGAATCGTTGACGTTGATCGCCGGGAACATCAGCGAGCCTTTTTTCGCCATCTCATAAAGACGGTGCACGCCGGTCGTCGTTTCCTCGGTGACACCCTTGATGTCCTTCGAATGATCCGAGTACCAGCTCGGGTCGGTCTTCAGCTTCGCCTTGATTGCGGCGAACATCACCTCGGCTTCTTCGCTGTCGGGGTTGTTGAGGACGGAAAGATCCTTCTCGGCCTCTTTGCCCAGATGCATCAGCAGCGTCGCATCGCCGCCGTCGTCGAGGATCATGTTCGGACCGGTGTTGCCGGCCCAGTTGAAAATTTCGTGCGTGTACTGCCAGTAATCCTCAAGCGTCTCACCCTTGATGGCGAACACCGGCGTACCTTTTTCGGCGATCGCGGCGGCGGCGTGATCCTGCGTCGAATAGATGTTGCACGATGCCCAGCGCACTTCGGCGCCGAGCGCCTGCAGGGTTTCGATCAGCACGCCGGTCTGGATCGTCATGTGCAGCGAACCGGCGATTTTGGCCCCCTTCAGCGGCTGCGACGCGCCGTACTCCTCGCGGGTCGACATCAGGCCGGGCATTTCGCTCTCGGCGATATCGAGTTCCTTGCGGCCCCATTTGGCGAGGCTCATGTCGGCGACCTTGCAGTCGGTAAAAGTACTCATGTCATTCGGCTCCGTGCTCGATTTGAGAAACAGTTAAAGACATAAAGATTTCTTTATATCTTTTCGTTGGCCGCGTTTATACCGGCCCTTACAGCGCGGAGCAAGGGGAAAAGTAATGGTACGGACCGTCATCCCGACCATTATTCGTCGCCCTGAACTTGATTGGGGACCCATCCTTCGAGACGCTTTGCTCCTCAGGATGAGGCTTCGAGACGCTTTGCTCCTCAGGATGAGGCTTCGAGACGCTGCGTTCTTTAACAGGCGTCATTCCGGCGCATGCCGGAATCCAGAGAGCGGCGGCCACGACTGGGCACGCCAAGACAAGGACGTTTAACCCTGGACCCCGGTCTGCACCGGGGAGACGAGGGGCGTGCGATCTATAAACAGGGTTGATGACGTTGCCAGAAGTTTCTCACCCTACTCACGCCAAAGAATTGAAATCGTCGATCATCATGGCGATGCGGCCGCTGTCGGTCTGTTCCATGATCTGCTGGGCGCGCTGCGAGGCGGCCAGCGCGTCCATGTCGCGGATGCGCTTTTTGACCAGCGGAATCTTGCTCGCGGTCATCGACAGGTCATGCAGCCCCAGGCCGACCAGCAGCGCCGTATAGCGCGGATCGCCGGCGATCTCACCGCAGATCGAAACCGGGATTCTGGCCCGGAGCGCGGCCTGCGTCGTGAACTGGATCAACCTGAGCACCGCCGGGTGCAGGGTGTTGAACAGATGCGCCACGTGTTCGTTGGCGCGGTCAACGGCCAGCGTGTACATGGTCAGATCGTTCGATCCGATGGCGAAGAAATCACTGGCCCGGGCCAGCGCATCGGCGGTCAGCGCCGCGCCCGGCACCTCGATCATGACGCCGACCGGCGGCAGCGGGTCGGGCAGGGTGAAGCCGTCGCGCTTGAGGCTTTCCGCCGCCTCGGCAAGGATCGCCCTGGCGCGCCGGACCTCGCCCGGTGTCGATACCATCGGCAGCAGGATGCGGATATTGCGTCCCGGCGCGACTCTGAGGAAGGCCCGAAACTGGGTCCTGAGCGTTTCCGGATTGGCGAGCGACAGGCGGATTCCGCGCAGGCCCAGTGCCGAAGCCGCCGCCTCGTCGACGTTGGCCAGCAGCGCCGGGGCCGGTTTCTCGCCGCCGATGTCCAGCGTGCGGATGGTTACCGGCTGTTTCTTCATCGAACCGACGATCTGTTTCAGGACGCGTACCTGCTCATCCTCGCTCGGGATGTCGTCGCGGTTCATGAACATGAACTCGGACCGGAGCAGACCGACCCCCTCGGCACCGGAAAGTTTGACCGCTTCCATCTCGACCGGCAACTCGACGTTGGCCATCAACTGCACGGATGTGCCGTCCCGCGATGTTGCCGGTTCGAACCGCAACCGGTCCAGGGCACGGGCACCGCGTCGCTTCTCAGCCTGACGCTTCTCGTATTTTTTGATGGTGTCTGCGGTCGGCTGAATGATGATCCGACCGGAATAGCCGTCAACGATGACGGTATCACCCTGTGCGACGCCGCCGGCCAGATCGGTAATGCCGAGCACGGCGGGCAGGCCGAGTGCTCTGGCCATGATCGCGGTATGGCCCTCGGTGCCGCCCAGCGCGGCTGCGACGGCATCGACGCTGTCGGGATCGATCTGTGCCATGTCGGCCGGGCTTAATTGTTCGGCAACGATGATGCCGCCTTTCAGCGGTTTCGGCGGCGCCTTGTTCGGCGCGCGGACAAGATTGCCGATCAGCCGCTGGGCCACTTCGCGGATATCATCAAGGCGGGCCGCGATATAGGCGTCACCCATCGCCTCGAAGCGTTTGGCGAGGGTCGAATATTCATGCTGCACGGCGGCTTCGGCGTTGATCCGTTCGTCCTGGATAGCCTGGCGGGCACCGCGCACCAGCCTGGAATCGTTGAGCATGCCGAGATAGGCATCGAACAGAAAGACCAGTTCCTCGCCGGCGGCACCCCGCATCTCGCCGGCGCGTTTCTGCAAGGCGCTGATCTGGCGACGCGCTTCGTCGACGGCGTCATCAAGGCGTTTGATCTCGGCCGGGATCCTCGATTTGGCGACCGTGTATTCGCGGACTTCGATGCTGTCGGTGAAGCGCACATAGGCTTTGCCGATGGCGATCCCGGGGGCCGCCGCCAGTCCCTTGAAGACGCGCTCGGCGGACTTTCGCGTGGCCTGTGATCCGGGCGGGTTTTTCGCCATAGCGTCAGTCTTCCTCAAACTTGTCGGTGATCAGCGCTTCAAGAGCGTCGAGCGCTTCCAGCGCATCTACACCTTCGGCCCTGACGATGATTTCCGTACCGGTACTGGCCGCCAACATCATCAGGCCCATGATCGAGCGGCCGGGGACATTCTGACCGTTGCGCTCGACCTCGATCTCGCAGTCGAAATTTCCGGCGGTGGCGGCAAACTTGGCCGCGGCCCGGGCATGCAGCCCGCGTTTGTTCTGGATGATCAGGCGTCTTTCCTGAGAGCCATGCGTCATGACGGCTCAGGAACTGCCCTGATCAAGCAGCTGCGACGCGATGTTGATGTATTTGCGTCCGGCGTCCTGAGCTTCGCGGGCGGCTTCCGGCAGGGTCGTGCTGTCGCGGATCGAGCCGAGCTTGATCAGCATCGGCAGATTGACTCCGGCAATCACCTCGATGTTGCCCTTGTCCATGATCGAGATCGCCAGGTTTGACGGCGTGCCGCCGAACATGTCGGTCAGCACGATCACGCCGGTACCGGCCTCGACTTCAGAGGCCTTGGAGACGATTTCAGCACGCCGCTGTTCCATGTCGTCATCCGGTCCGATACAGACCGTCGCCACATTTTCCTGCGGCCCGACCACATGCTCAAGTGCGGAAACCAGTTCGATGGCCAATCGGCCATGTGTAACGAGCACCAGTCCGATCATTGTCGGTTATCCCTTATCCCCTGTTCTTCGTGGAAGTGTGAGCGGATTTTTACGCTTTGTCCAAGTCCCTGTGACGAATCTGCGCACGCCAGCCGTTCTCTTTCAGCCATGCATGGAAGCGTTCTGCAATGAAAACCGAGCGGTGCCGGCCCCCGGTGCAGCCAAAAGCGATTGTCAGATAGCTTTTACCTTCAGCCTGATAGCGCGGCAGCAACGGCCCGATCATGCCCGTCAGGTGGGCAAAAAAATCAGCAAATGCCGGATCGGCGGCAATGAAATCCTGCACTTTCCTGTCCTTGCCGGTCATTGTCCGGAGTGCATTATCATAATGCGGGTTTTTGAAAAACCGCACATCGAAGACCAGATCGGCATCGCGAGGCAGGCCGCGCTTGAATGAAAACGACGTCACGAAGATGGCCAGCCCCGGATCGGTGGCCAGGCCGAAGCTGTGTTCAAGCTGCGCCTTGAGATCGCCGAGCGCGAAATCGGTGGTGTCGATGACGTAATCGGCACGGGCGCGAAGCGGTTCCATGGCGCGGCGCTCCCGGCGGATGCCGTCGATGACCGGGCGGTCCTGGGCCAGCGGATGGCGGCGCCGGGTTTCTTCAAAACGCCGGCCCAGCACATCGTCGTCGCAGTCGACAAACAGCAGGGATATCTCGATACCGGAAGCGGCGGCAAGCTGGTCGATCAGGGCCAGAAGCCGGCCCGCATCGAAATCGCGGGTCCGGATATCAACGCCGATCGCCAGCGGCTGGTTTTCCGGGGCGGTGATCTCGCCGCCATCCAGTCCCGGGAACAATCTGCCGATCAGCGACAACGGCATGTTGTCGACGGCTTCGTAGCCGATATCTTCGAGCAGTTTCAGGGCCGAGCTTTTGCCGGCACCGGAAACGCCCGAAACCAGAAGAACACGGCTTTTGGGTGTGGCGTTGTTCATGATGGGGCCAACATAGCCTTATTCCCGGCGGATAATGCAAGGCGGATTTTTGACACGCTTGATGCTTCAAATGCGGCGAGGGCGAGATGCCGGACGGTGACGCCCGCAAGCTCGGTGCTCAGCTTATCGGGCAGACGGGGGACCGCGTCTGCTGCCACCAGATCAACGACCAGGGCCAGCGGCACCGGTGCCTGAAATGCCACCCTGATGATGCCGACCCCGCGCACTTCGAGCAGGCCGGCGAGATTTTCGGGCGGTGCCATTTCAAGTCCTGACCGGGCCTGAACAAGATCGACGCGATCATCGGCGACCAGTACCGCGCCCGCGTCGATCAGCCGCAACGCCAGATCGGACTTGCCGGCACCGGATGGTCCCCGGATCAGAACACCGACACCATCAAGGGCGACGGCGCTGGCGTGCAGTTGTGTGGGTCTGGCGGGTTCGGTCATGGGATGAGTGTTCCAATAACCGGGGCGTTCGGCAACCGCTATCCGGAATCCGCCGGCAGCCTGACGACAAAGCGGGCACCGAGCACGCCACCGTCGCCGTCGCGCCGGTTCATGGCCCAGATTTCCCCTTCGTGAACATCAATGATCTGTTTTGATATCGACAGGCCGAGGCCGGAATGGGTGCCGAATTTTTCCCCTTCCGGGCGAGCCGTATAGAAGCGGTCAAAAATCGCCGTCTCCTTGCCGTCGGGAATACCGGGTCCGTCGTCATCAATGGTGACGACAAGCCAGCCGCCTTCGCGACCAAGCGCAATGCGGATGCGCCCGCCGGGTGGCGAAAACGTATTGGCGTTGGCGATCAGGTTACGAAACACCTGAACCAGCCGGTCTTCAATACCCTCGACCTCAAGACCACCGTTGGAAACGATTTCCAGATGGATCGCCGCATCGGCTTCACGACCGGCGGCCTTGTGCATGTCGACGATGGCACCGAGCACGCCGGCCAGATCAACGGTTGCGAATTCGGTCCGGCTCAGTTCCGCATCCAGTCTTGAAGCGTTCGAGATATCGCTGATCAGGCGGTCCAGTCTGGCGACGTCGTCCAGAATGATGGCCATCAGTTTGGCACGCCGGGCCGGGTCTTCGATGCGCCCTGCGGTTTCGACAGCAGAACGCAACGAGGTCAACGGGTTCTTGATTTCATGCGCGACATCGGCGGCAAAGCGTTCGATGGCGTCCATGCGCAGCCATAAGGCTTCGGTCATTTCCTTCAGGCTGATCGCCAGATCGCCGATTTCGTCGCGCCGCTCGGTCAGCAGTGGAATGGTTTCCTTGCGGCCACGGTCATGGCGGATGCGCTCGGCGGCAATGGCCAGGCGGCGGATCGGCCGGGCGATGGTGCCGGCCAGATACAGCGAGAGCGCGATGGTGATGCTGAGTGCGACGGCGACGACCTTGAGGATATCCAGCCGGACATCGTGCAGGGCGCTACGCACGTGCTGGCCGTCCCTGGACAGCATGATGGCACCCAGCACCTGTTTGTAGCGCTGCACCGGCACGGCTGCCGAAAGCATCAGGTCGTCATGCCCGAAACGGCGGGCGGCGACGGCGCTATCACCAATCAGGGCGGCCCGGGTTTCGGCGAAATCACCGGCCGTCTGCAACGCGTTTTCGCGGTACTTCGGCAGCGGGTCTTCGCCGCTGAGTGCGCGGGCTAAGTCGTCATATTTATTGAGCATAAAATCGAGCAGGTCGAAATCCGCCTCGGGCGGGCGCAGGATTTCGATCTGCACCGTGCCGCCGGCCCCGCCGAGGCGGCGGGAATCGACGATCATGGTGCCGTCGGCACGAAACAACCGGGCCCGGGTTTCGGTGATTTCGACCAATCTTCGGGTGATCTGATAGGCAACATCGGAAACCAGAAACTGTCCGTTCGGTGTTTCGGATACAACGGCCCCCTCGCCAAGTGCTGCAGCGAACATCTCCGCCTGCACTTTCAGTGACGTCAGTTCATTATCGATCAGGGTGCGGCGGTATTCGCCGAGATAAAGCAGGCCGGCGACAAGGGTGCCGAGCGCCAGAAGATTGACTGTGAGGATGCGTCGGGTAAGGGGAGAGACAAGCGGCTTTGCGGCACTGCTGCGCACCGCTGTCCGAGGCTCGCCCGATTGCCCCCCCTTGGCCATGTGATCCCCACCGGTAAATTAAAGCTCAGGCTTTATGCCTTATAGCGGTAGCCGACACCATAGAGCGTCTCGATTTCCGTGAATTCATCGTCGACTTCCCGGAACTTGCGGCGTAGCCGCTTGACGTGGCTGTCGATGGTGCGGTCCTCGACGTAGATGTTTTCGCCGTATGCCGCGTCGATCAGCTGATCGCGGTTCTTGACGTGACCGGGACGGCGGGCGAGCGATTCGACCAGCAGAAACTCGGTCACCGTCAACGTCACCTCCTTGCCTTTCCAGGTGCAGAGATGGCGATCCGGGTCGAGCATCAGCTCACCGCGGCGCAACACGTTCTCGCCGTCTTCGCCTTCGGTCGGCGGGCCGACATCGCGGCGGCGCAGGATGGCGCGGATGCGTTCGATCAGAAGCCGTTGCGAAAACGGCTTCTTGATGTAATCGTCGGCCCCCATGCGCAGCCCCATCAGTTCGTCGACCTCGTCATCCTTTGACGTCAGGAAGATCACCGGCAGGGTTTCCGTCTTGCGGATTTCGCCCAGCAGCTCCATGCCGTCCATGCGCGGCATCTTGATATCAAGTACGGCAAGATCGACCGGATGCGCACCGATCCCGGCCAGTGCGGCGACGCCGTCCGGATAGGTGGCGACGTCGTACCCTTCGGCTTCCAGGGCCATGGAAACCGATGTCAGGATATTTTGATCGTCGTCGACCAGGGCGATTTTATGCAGCATGGGCTTGGGTCCACTCATGATTCTGTTGATACCTCGCTTCTGGTACGGGGGCAATATGGCTAAATTATAGGCCAATTACGGCGAAATAAGGCAATGCTGACGCAATCACAGGTGCAATTTTTCTTCGATTAGCCTATCTAAGCATAGAGCATGAAAGCAAAAACATCGACCTTTGACGTCAATGGGTGAGATCAGCGGGAGGATATCATGATCAGAACAACGATTGCAGGCAGTCTGCCGAAACCGGCCTGGCTGGCTGAACCGGAGAAACTCTGGGCACCGTGGCGGGTTGCCGATGATCTGCTATTCGAAGGGCAGTCGGATGCTGCGCTGGCCTGGATCAAATGCCAGGAAGACGCCGGGATCGACATCGTCAGCGACGGCGAGCAGTTCCGCAAACACTTCGTGCATGGTTTTCTTGAGCGGATCGAGGGCATCGACTGGAACAAGATGACAACCATGGGCATCCGCAACGACCGCTATGATGCCGAGGTGCCGACCGTGGTCGCCGAGGTCAGGCGGACCGGCTCGGTGCACGCGGCGGGGGCCAAATTCTGCAAGGAACACACAAAAAACAAATACAAGTTCACGCTGCCGGGGCCGATGACCATCTGCGATACCATCGCCAACGGCTATTACGCGACCCGCCCGGATATGGCCATGGCCTTCGCCAGACTGCTGAACGAGGAAGCGAAAGAACTCGAAGCGCTTGGCGTTGATGTCATCCAGTTCGACGAGCCGGCCTTCAACGCCTTCACCAGGGAAGCGGCGGAATGGGGCGTGCAGACGCTGGAGGTTGCTGCCGACGGCCTCAAATGCACGACGGCGGTGCATATCTGCTACGGCTACGGGATCAAACAGAACCTTGAGTGGAAAGAGACGCTGGGTGACGAGTGGCGTCAGTACGAGGATTTCTTTCCGGCGCTGAACGCCAGCAAAATCCAGCAGGTTTCGCTGGAATGTGCCGACAGCCACGTGCCGCATCAGGTGATGGCGATCCTGAAGGACAAGGAAATCCTGGTCGGTGCGATCAATGTCGCGACCGAGGAAATCGAGACCCCGGAGAAGGTTGCATCGACCCTGCAGGCGGCGCTGGAATATGTCGACCCGGAACGCATCATCGCCTGTACCAACTGCGGTATGGCACCGCTGCCCCGGCACGTCGCCGAGGGCAAGCTCAGGGCGCTTGGTGCCGGTGCCGCGCTGTTCCGGAAGTCGCTTTAGGGAAGCCATTTCAAGCATGAGTACCCATCCTTCGAGACGGACCTCTGGTCCTCCTCAGGATGAGGCTGGTTGAATTTTACATCATCCTGAGGAGCGGCCCCACTCTAATTGG
>JBBDOA010000159.1:9556-12457 GCA_040877275.1 Rhodospirillales bacterium
CGTCTCGAAGGATGGACGTCCGGTGTCTTTACCAGCAGTCCGCAGCCTGTAATTTTCGCCGCCGACGCGACAGCATGTTCAGGCCCTCGACAAACGCCGAGAACGCCATCGTCGCCCGGAAGGAATTTACACTCGAAGACATATATTTTTGAGTGAGCAGAACATATGCTGCCCGGGGCCGGAATCAAGGGGCCGTTCTTGACGAAAGAGGGTGATCTCCGCACTCTCACAAGGGATATTATGGAGATGACCATGAAGGATCGACGCAACGCAGATCAGGCCCGTTTGCTGGTTCGTGAACGGGGGGTGGGCGCTCTGGCGACGACGCTGGTCGACGGCCAGGCACCCTATGCCTCGCTGGTGACCTACGCCTGCGATCATCAGGGACAGCCGATTTTTCTTTTTTCGGCGCTGTCGGATCACACCAGAAATATCGCCGCCGATCCCTGGGCTTCGCTTCTGGTCGAGAACGCCTCCACGCGCCGCAACCCTCAGACCGGGCCGAGGCTGACGCTGATCGGGCAGATCAGGCCGGACAGGAAACCGGAAACCCGGGCCCGTTTTCTGGCCCGGCACCCGGATGCAAAGCTTTACGCTGATTTCGCCGATTTTGCCTTCTATCGGATGACGGTCGAGCGGGCGCATTATGTCGGCGGCTTCGCCCGTGCTGTCTGGTTCGACGCGAAACATGTGCTGACGCCTGCGAAGATTGCACAAACACTGACCGGGATCGAGGCCGGGGTCATCGCGCACATGAACGCGGATCATGCGGATGCGGTCAGGGGGTATGCCGAATCCCTGCTCGGGCGCAGGCCGGCAGAATGGCGGATTTCAGGCAGCGATTCGGACGGTCTTGATATTCGGGCGGGGGGCCGGTTTGTGCGACTGCAATATGACAAACCTGTAACAGATTCAATGTCCTGCCGGGAAAAGCTGGTGGAACTTGCTGCACGTGCCCGCAAAGGAAGCAAATAAAAGCCCGGAATTCCGCCACTTTGCCTTGATCATCCCCGGCGGTTTTGTCTAAGTTCGCCACCTTCGAAGAGACAACGGGCGGCTGATTGCAAGACCGCCGTAAAAGGAGCGAGGAAACGGTGCAAAACATCGGTCATCTGTACAGCCGGAACGGGCTGGATCAACAAGGTCTGGGCAAGGTTTCGACGGCCTTCTGGAACTTCTCGGCACCGCGCCTGAGCGAAGAAGCCATTCGCCGCGGCGAAGTGCATCTCGGCCAGGGCGGCTCTTTGCTGGCACTGACCGGCAGCCACAGCGGCCGTTCGCCGAACGACCGGTTTGTCGTCGAGGAAGATGAAACCTCCGGCAATATCTGGTGGGGTAACGTCAATCGCCCGATTTCCGAAGAGAATTTCGAGAAGCTGCTGGCAAAGATGCTCAAGCACTACGAAGGCCGCGATGCCTTCGTGCAGGATTGCTACGCCGGCGCGGACCCGACCTACCGCCTGCCGGTCCGGGTCGTCACCGAAAATGCCTGGCACAACCTGTTTGCCCGCAACATGTTCATTCAGCCGGCCGACAGCGAGCTTGAGGCTTTCGCCCCGCAGTTTACCGTCATTCAGGCACCGAGCGTGGTCGCCAATCCGGCCACCGACGGCACCACATCGGAAACCTTCATCGTTCTCAACCTGAAGCGCCGTATGGTCATCGTCGGCGGTTCGGCATATGCCGGCGAGATCAAGAAATCGGTCTTCTCGGTGATGAATTATCTGATGCCGGCGCGGGACGTGCTGCCGATGCACTGCTCGGCGAACATGGCCGCCAATGGCGACACGGCAATTTTCTTCGGCCTGTCCGGCACCGGCAAGACGACGCTGTCCGCCGACAGCTCGCGCACCCTGATCGGTGATGACGAGCATGGCTGGAGCCCGACCGGAATCTTCAACTTCGAAGGCGGTTGCTACGCCAAGTCGATCAATCTGACGGCGGAAACCGAACCGGAAATTTTCGCCACAGCGTCCAGGTTCGGCACCATCGTCGAAAACGTCAAGATGGATCCGGAAACGCGGACCTATGATTTCTTTGACACCTCGCTGACGGAAAACGGCCGGCTGTCCTATGACGTGTCGGAAATCCCGAACGCGTCTCCGAACGGCCAGGGCGGACTGCCGAAGAACATCGTCATGCTGACGTGTGATGCGTTCGGCGTTCTGCCGCCGATCAGCCAGCTGACGCCTGAACAGGCGATGTACCACTTCCTCAGCGGCTACACCGCCAAGGTTGCCGGGACCGAGCGCGGCCTGAAAGAGCCGGCGGCGACGTTCTCGACCTGCTTTGGCGCACCCTTCATGCCGCGCCATCCGACGGTTTACGCAAAACTGCTGCGCGACAAGATGGCGGCGTCGAATGCCAAATGCTGGCTCGTCAATACCGGCTGGTCCGGTGGCGGCTACGGCGTTGGCGAACGGATGCAGATCGCCTATACCCGCACCATGCTGAACGCGGCGCTGGACGGCCGTCTGGAACAGGTCGCGTTCCGCCAGGACCCGAACTTCGGCGTGCTGGTCCCTGAGGCCTGCCCGGGGATCCCGGACGACGTTCTGAACCCGAAAAGCACCTGGTCCGACGGGGCTGCCTATGACGCCCAGGCACTTGATCTGCGCAAGCGGTTCGAGGTTAACTTCAAGCAGTTCGAAACGCACGTTGATGACAACGTCAACGCTGCGGCGATCCGCGCCGCCGCCTGATCAGGGTCAACACCACTTCCAGAAGGCCGGTCTCGCAAGGGGCCGGCCTTTTTTGATGTATGGAAAATATTGTTCTTGATGAAAATTCCAAGAGTCTGATTCGAAAGTACAGCTGTAATATCAATGTATTACCGTTTAATTGACCGTCATCCCCGCGAAGGCGGGGACCCAAATCGACGGTCAGTCTGGGTCCCCGCCT
>JBBDOA010000160.1:0-12398 GCA_040877275.1 Rhodospirillales bacterium
CCGGAAAAGGCAGCGCTGATCATCCTGTCGCTATCCTTCATGGCCGCGGTCGCCGGCAGTGCGCCGCTCAAGGGCCTGATGATCGGTGTGCTGGGTATGCTTCTCGCGCTGATGGGCTCAACCTTGTCCGGGAACGGGCCCAGAATGACGTTCGGCATCCCTGAATTAGGGAACGGCCTGCCTCTGTCTTCGGCGATCCTTGGTGTGCTGATCATCGGCGAGGTCTTCATCGGCATCGAGGAGGCCGCCCGCGACAGGCTTGCCAATAGAAAACCAATCGCCAATCACGCACATGGCGACAACCGGTTTCGCTGGGCCGACATCAAGAGAATCATGCCGGTCATTTTTTCATCGACCATTATCGGCACTGCAATCGGTGCGCTGCCGGGTATCGGCACGACACTGGCGGCGACACTCGGTTATGATTATGCCAAGCGGTTTTCGAAAACACCGGAAAAATACGGGACCGGTATTCCCGAAGGTGTTGCCGCGACCGAAGCTGCAAACTCGTCTGTATCCGGCGCTAATCTGATACCGGTCATGAGCCTCGGCATTCCCGGCAACTTTGCTGCCGTGTTCATCATTCTGGCCGTTGAATCGGTTGGTGATTTCACATTGGGACCGCAGGTTTTCCGGTTCACCGAAATCAAGGAAATCGAAGGTTACGGCACCATCATCAACAAGGACCTGGTGATTGCCTTTGCCATGTTCACACTGATGGTAATTGCCAATTTCTTTAATTGGACCATCGGCGGCGTCATCATGCGCTCGCTCGGCATCCTGGCCCGGATCCCGAAATCAATCATGCTGCCGGTTGTGCTGCTGATCACCCTGACCGCTGTTTATGCGCAGGACGGCGGTTTTGTTGCCATCTGGGTTGTCATGATCTTCGGCCTGATCGGCTATGTGCTGCGCCGGCTTGATATTTCGATTCTGCCGTTCGTCATCGGTTTTTTGCTGTCACCAAGACTGGAAGAGCTGATCCGCGGCGGCTATTCAGCTTCCGGCGGCGACCCGCTGTTTCTTCTGAAATCACCGATTGCCCTGACATTTCTGATCATGGCTGCACTCATACTGTTTTATGCCAATCCGAAGAAACGGCCCTCGTGAAGCTATAAACGCATCGTTAATCAGAGCCGGACCATTCTATGCGCTGTATTTTACCCTGCACCCAGGATCGGCAGGGCGCACGGATTGCAGGTCAGCGGATGGATCATTTCGTCTATATCATTAAATGCTGTGATCGCTCGACTGAGCGGACCTACGTGGGCTGGACCACCGATCTTGAACGGCGGATAAAGACCCATAACGCGGGCAAAGGTGCCAAAAGCACACGTGGCAGGACCTGGGCGCTGGTTTATGCCGAGAAGTACCCAACCCGCACGGAAGCGATGCGCCGGGAATGGTCTTTGAAGAAGGACCGGGCGTTCAGAAATCATTTAAAGCATACGAGGCCCTGACAACAACAGGCGTCAGGCCTGCACAGGTCAATCCGGCAACAGCCATTTGTCGTCATGGGCCAATACCCGGCTGATCATCCGGAACACAGCATCCCGAACCATAATTTCCAGCAGATGCGCTTGACCCTGACAGTCTCGATCCATAACATTTATCAAATATATTATAATCATATTAGGGGGAAGCCATGGCCGAAACACCAGCGCCTGAGCGGAAAAAGCGCACGATAACCGAAATCAGGAACTCCAAACACACCGGCGAAAAGATGGTCTACATGTCGGTGCCTGATTACACCTCGGCGCAGTGGGCCGAGATGGCCGGTGTCGATGTCGCCGTCGTCGGCGACAGTCTTGCCATGATCGCACACGGCCACCCCAACACCATCCCGGCGACCATGGAAATGATGGTACTGCATTCCCAGGCGGTGCGCCGTGGCGCACGCAACACCTTTGTGCTCGGCTGCATGCCCTATCAAAGCTACAACAGCGTCGACAGGGCGCTGGTCAACGCGACCCGCTTCATGCAGGACGCCGGTGTCGATGCCGTCAAACCACAAGGCGGCAAAAGTCAGGCGCATATCCTGAAAGCTCTCGTTGATGCCGGCATTCCGACCGCGTCGCACATCGGCCTGACACCGCATACCGTGGCAATGTTCGGCGGTTTTAAAATCCAGGGCCGCACCGCCGATGATGCCTTCAAGATTCTCGAAGACGCCCTGGCCATCCAGGACGCCGGCTGCTTCATGCTGGAATTTGAAGCGGTGCCCGGCAAGATCGCTGAAGTGATTTCAAAGCAGCTTGAGATTCCAACCATCGGCATTGGTGCCGGGGTCGGCACGGATGGCCAGATCCTTCTGTGTTACGACCTGCTCGGCGTCTTCACCGACTTCAAGCCCAAGTTTACCAAGCGTTATGCCAAACTAACCGAGGTTGCTGTCAGCGGTATCAGCGACTATGTCCGTGAGGTCAAGGAAGGCACGTTCCCGGACGATGACCACACCTATGGTGTCGATGACGCCCAACTGGAAAAGTTCCTGACTATGGTAGAAAGGAGAAAACAGATATAGATTGAATCATCAGGTGATTTGAACCAAAGGTGGTCGATGGCTAATTCCGCACTGACACAAAAGACAGACCGAAAAATGACTGCCAGGCGCACTGAAAGCCTGACCGATAAAGCCTATTCAGTGCTCGAGGAAATGATTGTTACTTTACGCCTGGAGCCCGGCGAAGTGCTGTCGGAGGTTGCATTATCCCAGGAACTGAAAATCGGTCGCACGCCTATCCGCGAAGCCTTGCAGCGCCTGGCGCGCGAAGGCCTGGTATTGATCCTGCCACGCAAAGGCATCCTTGTTTCCGATATCAATCCGCGCAAGCAATTGCTGCTGCTCGAAGTCCGCCGCGAACTGGAGCGCCTGATTGCACGCTCTGCAGCGCAGCGCGCCACTGCCGACGAAAAGCAGGCCTTCGCGGCTATTGCCGATGGCATTGAAAAGGCATCCAGGGAAAACGATGACATGGCCTTCATGCGCTATGACGACGAATTGAACAAGCTCATGGCCAACGCGGCACATAATGAATATGCCAACCGGGCCATTGCCTTGATGCATGGCCTGTCCAGACGGTTCTGGTATATGCATTACAAGGAAACGGCTGACCTGCCTTTAACGGCGCGGCTGCATGCTGACCTCGCCCGGCAGATTGCCACCGGCAAGGCCGACGCCGCCAGCAAAGCCAGTGATCAGCTCATTGATTACGTTGAGGCTTTTACCCGGGCTACCGTCAACACCTGATCAGGCAAAGCCGGTGCCATGTGCTTTCAGGGTTTACCGGGTTTGCGTCGGACTTTCCCGGTTTCCGGAAAAATCCACATTGCCAGCACCATCAGGGCGGCCAGACCCAGACCGACAAAACCCACCTTTTCATTGCCGTCATTCAGGTTCATGTACGCAAACCCGCCAACGACGAGCAATGCCAGCGCCGAGATCATCACTTTGATTTTAACCGGCATTTTTTCGCCTCCTGATGATCAGTGATTACTCGGCCGGCATCGGGGCTGCGGCGGCTTCATCCGGACGCAGCGGGATTGCTCGCAAATCCTTTTTGAGATGATCCGTGTTGTAGCCATTAAACAGATGACCCAGCAACCCGCGGTCGAGATCCGACGTACCAAACAGCCAGTCGGCAATCGGGAACGTCAGGTTCATATTACGCTCCATCATGATCTTGTCATTATGATGCGCGGTGTGGTGGCGGCGCAACGTATTGACCAACGGGCACCAGCGCACGAACGCGTTCTCGTCAACGTGGCAGCAGAAGTGCATGAATTCATAAATCAGATACATCGATGTCGTCGTCGAAATGAACAACCAGGCGGCGTTCTGCGTCGCGATCACATTCAGCACCAGCACGCCAACCGATGACATAAGGATAAACACCACCAGCGCATAGGGCGGAAAGAATGTCACGCGCCAGTCCTTGTGGTCGCGGAAACGCATTTCCTGGTCCGTGAAGAACTGATGGTGGTTCAGGGTATGGCGTTCATAAATCGCCCGCAGGCCCGGATTATTATGCGGACGGTGCATGACGTACTTGTGCAGAAACCATTCGAAGATATTGCACATCAGGAACGTCGCCGGGATGATTGACCATTCCAGCCAGGTTGGATTGTTGATGAACTGCGCATAAATCCAGAGCGCCGTGAAGCCGATGGTGTAGATCACCACAACATGCACGGGGCCGTTATACCAGCCGGCAATACGCGAACGGTAAATCTGACGGAAGTTGGTTTGACGAGCTGTCATCATGGCTGAACCCTCTCACTGCTGCGCACCGGCACCCCCCTGCAATCAGGGCGGTATCGGTTGATCCGACTAACTGTGATATATCATTGATACATCATTAACTCAATATCTTTCACGTATGGCCGATCTTACATCATTCCCGCCTGTTCGCCCTGCTGCAGGGCGAAGATTGACGAATAATTGCCACCCCAATCCGGCGGCATCAGGCACGGTCTCGGGTCGTGATCGGCCCAGCGTGCCCGCTCACCGCGGACGATTGCCTGATCATATTTGGAATACAGCGGATTGTGCGTGTACGGAATGGCATCCGCTGCCGAATAAACATTCAAAAGCAAAGGCCGCCCCGCATTCGAGCGGTTCGGTTTGGAGCCATGGATTGTCCGGCAATTATGAATGGTCAGCGATCCAGCCGGTCCCGGCAGATAGACCGCCTTCCCGGCATCCAGCGAAGCGGAATCCGTATCGGACAAACAGCCCGTCCATTTACCACTGGCATCATACTGGTTATAGAGCTCGCCCGCATGGCTGCCCGGAATGATGCCGAGGGGCCCTTGCGTGTCGTCACAGTCATAAAGATAGGTGCCGACAGTGAGCGGGGTGTAATTGGTGTGCGGCCAGAACTGGATATCCTGATGCCACTTTACCTCTTCGCCGCCTTTAGCCCATTTGAAATTCAACTTGGAATGATGAAATTTCACATCCGGTCCGACCAGATCGGCGACGATATCGACCATCGGCAATCCCGAAGCATAATCCCAGAACGTCTGATGGTGGTCGTTCGGCGAAGATAATCGACGCAACCTGGGATCGTCATGGCTGTGATTGGGCTCCAGATCCCATTTCTTGTCGGATCGGGTCAGCGGGCGGGTTTCCTCAACCAGTTCGTCTACGGTTGCGCGCAATTTTTCGAGCCATTCATCGTTGATGGCCTTTTCAAGAAGCAGGTAGCCGTTTTCGAAATAGAATTCCCGCTCGGCCTGTTTCAGGATAACGGGTTTAATGGCGAGGATATCTTCGACTTTCATTTCGTCCTCCTAGTTAAAGCCAAGCACCTTGGCGGGCAGCCAAAGCACGGTCTGCGGAAAGACCATGACAATAAACAACGTCACGATCTGCAGAATGATGAACGGGATAACGCCCCTGAACATGTCCTGTATTCTGATCTCCGGCGGACTGATGCCGCGCAGATAGAAGATCGCCGGTGCCATCGGCGGTGTCAGATAACTGGTCTGAATGATGATCAGGAACAGGATGCAGAACCACACCGGATCAAACCCCATCGATTTGACGATGGGGATGAAGACCGGAATGAAAATCAGCAGGATCGATATCCACTCAAGGATAAACCCGGCAAGGAAACTGATCCCCAGGAACATCCCGAGCGTCACCCAGGGCGGCAGATTCGTCGCATTGATCAGATCCGTGGTAAGCGCAACCCCGCCGGCACCGATGAAGACCCCGGAAAACATACTGCCGCCAAGCAGAATAAGCATGATCATGCAGGTGATCTTGACGGTCTTGATCAACGCTTCCTGCAGGATGGCGAACGTGAATGTCCGATAGCATATCGTCAGGATAATCGCACCACAGGCACCCATGCCGGCAGCCTCGGTTGGCGCTGCCCAGCCAAACATGATTGAGCCCAGCACGGCAAAAATCAGGAGCACCGGCGGCAAAAGTGCGCTGAGCGTAATACGCATTTTTTCCGCCCACGCCATGGGCTCTTCATCATCGGTTATCCGGGCACCATCGCCGGGCCGCAGGGTGCAGCGGATCAGGATATACAGAATATAGCAGCTCGACATGATCAGCCCCGGGAACACCATTCCCATGAACAGATCGCCAACCGACACATCCGCAACCGGGCCCAGCACAACGACAACAACAGAAGGCGGGATAATCGTGCCGAGTGAACCACCGGCGCAGATGGTCCCCGAAATCAGGCCCTTGTCGTAGGCGTACTTCATCATGACGGGGATCGCCAACAGGCCGACAACGGTCTCTGTTGCACCGATCACCCCGGTCGACGCGGCAAAGATCACACACATGACAATGGTGCCGATGGCCAGCCCGCCCGGCAGTTTCTTGGTCCAGATATGCACGGCCTCGAACAGGCGCTCGGCAATGCCTGATCGCTCCAGCATGGAGCCCATAAAGACGAATAAAGGCACGGCGGCCAAAACAAAATTGGACGCGACATCGTCAACTTTTTCTACAAAAAGATAGAGTGTCGCCGGGCCAAAAGCGATCAAGCCGAATACCAAGGCGACGCCCATCAGCGAAAGTGCAACCGGAAACCCGAGAAACAGAACACTCAGGATCGCCGGAAACATCATCAGCGCGAAGTAATCATCCATGATCGGCACCCATATCCTGTGCGTCGGTTGCAACGAACAGCGCTTTCAGGGCGCGAATCCACTCAGCCGTGCATTGCAATGTCAGCATGCAGATGCCGACAAAAAATACGGTGCGATAGGGCCAGATGATGGGATTCCAGGCAGATTCGCCGGAACGGTCCCCAGATAGAACTGCTTCAAATGCGTAGACCCCCAGCCGATACGATAACCAGTACCCGAACGGCAGCATCAGAAATGTATAACCAAGCACATCAACAAGCGCTTTTGTGCGAGGACGGAAATGCATGTAAGCGACATCTATGCGTATGTGGGATTTTTCGCGCAAGGCAAACGCTGCGCCGAGCAGGAAATTTGCACCCGTCGCCATATAGCCAACTTCATAAGCCCAGATTGTCGGCGCATTGAAAAGATATCGGGACAGGACCTCGTAGACCGTTGCGAAGATCAATGGCAGAACGATCCATGCCGCCAGGATCCCCAGGCCACCCGAGCCTCTGTCAATGATGGATAATATTGATTTCATGATCAAGATGCCCCCATGAAAGGAATTGCACCGGGAGAAATCCAACTCCCGGTGCAATTGTGGGAGTTCATAAAATCATTTCGATGGTGCAGCCACGTTACGATAACGCGACGCATCCTTCCAAAGATCCTCATAGGCAAGCTGGCTGTCATAGGCCTTCTTGAACCATGGGTTTTCGGCAGAAACTTTCGCAGCCCAGGCCATCGCTTCCTTTTTCACATTCTGCTGAACTTCGGTGCTGAGTTCGATGATCTCGTTACCCTGCGAGCGGTAGAACTCCAGAGCTTTCGCATCTTCATGACCAACCCGCGTCCAGCTTTCAAAGGTCACGATCTTGGCGGCTTCGTCGACCAGCTTTTTGTCGCGGTCAGAAAGTTTTGCCCAGGAGTCCTTGTTGATGAGCAGTTCAAACGGTGCAACAGGCTGGTGCACACCCGGAATGATGACGTACTTGGCAACCTTGTGGAAACCCGACGAGATATTCTCATATAGCGTTCCCCATTCGGTGGCATCAATCGTACCCCGCTCAAGCGCGGTATAGACTTCCGCACCCGGCGTTGTCACCGGTGCAGCCCCCATGCTTTTGGAAATTTCAAGCCAGGCACCGGCAGTCCGTAATTTCAGCCCCTTAAGGTCATCCATTGTCCGAACCGGCTTGCGCGAGTGCAGAAAAGCTTCTGCGGTACGGATGAACAGCGGCATTGAGACGACGCCCGCTTCTTCCATACGGAAATCACGCCACAACTGAAGCCCGCCGCCTTCATAAATCCAGTGCAGCATGCGTTCGGAATCCATGGTTCCGGCAAATCCGCCAAATACGACTGCAGCTTTGTTCTTGCCCCAATCATACCCCATCCATGTGTGGCCGGCCTGTGCGATACCGTTCTTGACGGTATCCGTAACATTCAGTGCCTTGCCGAGCGTGCCGCCGGTGAACACTTCCACCTTGATGCGACCATCGCTTAAAAGATCAATTTTCTCAGCGAACGCCTTGGCCCCGATATCCATCAATGGGCCGCCGCCCCAACTGGTCGCCATTTTCCATTCATGTTCGGCGGCCGATACCGGTGATGCGGCCAACGTCGCCGCGACCAGAGCTGCAATCGCTCCGCAAGCGGATAGCCTTTTCATTATTTTCATCGTCAGTTCCCCTTTAATTGGATGCTTCCGTTCCCGCTTTATCGAGACCAAAAATTCGCCTCACTGTGAGCACTGCCCGCGGGCATAATCAGTGCTCAGAATTGCCATGCACTCAGGTGCTGTTGATTGATTCCAGGGCCGCATCGACCTGCTCGGACGTCAAAACCCAGTCGTTATCCAGAACCGCCACGACTTTCTTCATGAAGGCATCGGCAGCCGCTATTGCATCGGATGCAACACCGAGATGATCAAACAGGATGGCGAGAGCAAGTTGCCGCGGTGAGTCACCGGGGTATCCCCACTCAAAACCCGTGTCGGTATATGTCTTGACCGTTCGGTGATCTGACAACGGCACGCCATCGACCGTCACGACGAGGCCATCGATGGTACGTGAACCAGTATAAGTCTTCATCGTCCCTCCCCGTTCAACAGCGAACCCGTAAGTCCGGTACAGCTTGATGACTGTTTATATACTGAAGAACGTCTATTGATATATCAGTCATATGGCATATGAAGACCTAAATAAAGAAAAAAATGAGTGTGGATTTTTGCCTGCAGCCATAGCGTCAGTGCGCTCTTCCCGGATGGGATAAAGGGACATCAGGATTATAAAGGTTGGCCCATTCCCCTCAGCACAACGGGCAGAAAGGGCCGGAGTTTACGAAGCTGCCGCATGGCAGGGGACAAGACGACAACGATTGTTTCTATCTGCAGGTTGATCATGCAAAGGCTTAAGTGCGCGACACGTTCGCGGTCCTTCCGGAAACGACCCTGCTTTATTGTTCGCGCCGGTTCAACACGATAAGCCCGATCGCATACAACACGCTACCCATCGCCACAAGCGGCAGCAGCCACTGTCCCTTCCCGAACAGGGACAGTGCAAATATTCCGAAGAAAAAATCCCGGTTCCCGAGATTGCGGAGAATACGGGACAACTTCGTATCGACATTTTCGGCAACGGACAGAAACTGCGGCACCCTGCCGGGCTCTGCTGATCGCATGGTGCGTCGAAAAACCAGCCACGCAGTCCAGAGCGTCCCCACCACCGCGATGCCCGCCACGACTAACGGCCATGTCATGCCGGAATGAAAACTCCAGCCGATGCCCATACAAGCAAAAAGTACGGCATGAACCAGATTGTCACCCCACATGTCCAGGATAAGACCCATACGGGAAGATTGGAACTTCAAGCGCGCCAACTCCCCGTCGCATCCATCAACGACATTGTGAATGAGCAGGATGAACGCGCCGGTTGTCTGGATCATCGGATCCATCGACAGGAAGAAGAGTGCACCCATTAACCCGATGAGGACGCTTATTATCGTGATCTGGTTCGGCGTCACATCGGTTCGGGCAAGCCGGCGCGTGATCGCCAGGGAAAGCGGGCGATTGATTGTTCTGGCCATGAACGAATCACCGCTCTTGATCAATCGTTGCAGCAGCCAGTTTTCAGCGGCGACAACATCGCGAGACGATTCCATGATAAACCTGCCCTCTCGATCAGGCGGAAAAGACCGGCATTTCGATTGATCCAGGATCGTAAAAAAGGCATCGGGCCCGCCAGGCGCCACCGGTCGGTCGCGCCAATCCCCATCAGCATCACACGCCAGTGCCGCGATGACGTCCGGCTCAACCATACAGCCGCCGGAAACCGCGGAAGCTGCAATAATGCCACTTAACCATTTTGTGTCGGCCAGGGCATGCCCCGCCATCACAATGACCGTCCCGGCAATGGAATTCAGACAAAGCGTGCCTGCTTCGACCATCTCCACCGGAATGCCGACCTCTGCAACATGGAGCACCGTGCCTGGTGTGCCAATGATGACCACGCGCGCCATCCCGGACCGCTCGGCGGCATGAAGGTTCCGGTCGATGAGCGACAGTCCGTACAAGTCGGAACCAGAGCTGCCCTTTTTGTCGTCGCCGGGCGGCATCAGGATTACAAGAGTAACGTCGTTCTTCATGCATCAGCCTCAGGTCTTGCGGGTACGGGAATCTGCCCTTTACTTCGAAGAAAGTCGACAAGATCCACGATCGCCTGTCGACAATCACGCCTGGCAGGCAATCCAAGATTACCTGCTGATTGTTCGCCGTCGAACCGGAAGGAACGCCGTGTAAGCTTGACGCCGGTCACCGTAGCCATTGGCGTGCGGTTCGGTGCGAAGACACCTGAAAAACCCTCCTCCAGATAGGCAAACAGCAACGCGACCGAATAGGGAATTTGATAACGCGGCGCAGGGTGGCCTGTCAGTTCGGACAGGTACTTCAACACCTCGACAATTGTCCAGTTTTCGCTGACCAGAAGATAGGGCTGTCCAGGGACACCCTGCCGGGCTGCCGCCCAAATACCGTCTGCCACATCGCGGACATCAATGAAATTCAGGTTTCCACCCAGATATGCCTTGATCCGGCCATGTGCAAAATCCCGAACCATCCTGGTGAACGGTCCCATCCGGTGATCCCCCGGCCCGACAGGAACACTGGGACGAACCACAACGACCGGCGCGCCCGCCTCGGCCGCTTCGAACGCGGCTCTTTCAGCAAGCCACTTGCTCCGGCAATAATCACCGATCATGTCGTCCAGAGTGGTTTCTGTTTTCTCGTTAATGACGCCGTTGAAATCTGCGGGGCAAAGAATCGATTCCGTGGAAACATGGACTATGTTTCGCGCCCCTGCCCGGCAAGCCGCCGCAATCACGCGCCTTGTGCCCTGGTGATTGATTTGCTCGAATTCTTCCGGGTTTGCTGACCAGAGGTTTGGGTTGGCGGCGAGATGCAGAACAACATCACAGCCATCGGCGATATCTGATAGTACGTCATCGTAGCTCAGATCAGCGAACACCACGTCTACATCCTGCTGTGGCAAATGCGCGGTCGACGTGCCGGGTTTCTCCAGCACGCGGACCCGATGTCCTTCGGCATGCAAACGATTGACGACGTGCGAACCGATGAAACCCGCACCGCCGGTAACGAGTACGCGCTCCTGGGACGTCATTGAGCCTCCTGATCCTGAAGTTGCTGAAGCAATTCATCAAGGCGGCCCATGCTCGGCATCTCCCGCCTCTCTGCCATTGCTTGCACCTGCTTATGGCACAGCCTGTTCAGAATGGCTTCACCGTCGCTTGCCAGGGCGAGCAAGTGCCCGTTGAAATAGTCGATCTCGGTGCGCCCTGTCGGGATTTCACCTGACATGGAGCAATAGGTGTTCCTGAGGGACCTGGCGAAAGGTCCGGCCATTAATCTGGCCAGAAATGGCAACCGAAGGATCAGATTGACTGTATCCGGATGAAAAGGACCAATAACCCCCAGGGGTACGCCCGCTTTTTTCAGGATTCTGTAATTTTCCTGCAAAATTCTGAAGAACAGACTTCGCGCCTTGGGCAAGGTGAGCAACGCGCTGTTGTCCAGACCGGCGACGGCTGCCAACGGACTGATGGCCGCGTTGTACAAGAGCTTCGAATACTTGTAGGGCAGAACATCACGAACACGTTTGACCTTGAAAGCGTCGAACTGTTCCCAGGCCTGTATGACAGGTTCAAGCTCCGATGGCATATCGGATGGATCGGGGCCACGGCCACCGATATGAAGATCTCCTGCCCGCGTGATGCGTGTATGAGGGCGGTCCGGCCGACATTCCGAAACGAAAGAGGAAATTCCCTCGATCCGGCTGGCCTTCAGGATTACAGAATCAAACCCGTTCTGGATCGGAATAATCCGGCTGGCGCCCTGTATCCGTTGCAATACGGCGGCATTATCGTAGCACTTCGTGCACAAAATGACTGTGGAGTCATCGGAAAGCTCACAATTTTCGAAATCGATGAATGTTGCCGGCAGCGCGTTACGGTCATCGACTTTTACGCCATGGCGATTACCCCATTCAATTTTATCCTTTGAAATCTCGACAAAGACGACCTCGATCCCCGCTTGCAGCAAGGCATAGCCGACGGCACAACCGATGCCACCAGCACCAATGACATATACTTTAGAAGCCGATCTCATTGAGCGCGTCCGCTTCGACCAAGGGGTTGGTTGAACTGTTGCATTCGGTCCCGCCTTACCCCTGTACCCGTCCGGCTTCGGCGCCTGCGAACGCTGCCTGTTCACTGAAATTCCGGGG
>JBBDOA010000161.1:0-12229 GCA_040877275.1 Rhodospirillales bacterium
CCACATCAGTTCCGGTGTGTGGTGCGTCAGCACCTGAATACGGCCTTCGGGAATTTCATCGAAAGCGGCACGAATGACGCTGAACTTCACTTCCGCATCCGAGCCGTCCGCCGCCTCGACATCGCGCCTGAGGTGGACCATCGGCTGCAACCGGAAACCGTCGGCGGCAATGCGCTCGTATGCCTTGTCGGCATCCGCGTCGGAAAACGCCAGCAGATGCACGCCTGCATAACGACCGAGGCGGGCCCGCAAATCATCAACCACCGGTGCTTCGATCCCACCAACCTCCGACAGCAATTCGATATAGCCGCTGTTCATCATGGCCAGACGGTTGGCCGTACCCTGCGCTATCCGCTCACCTGTTTTCGGATCGCGATTCCCATGCACAGAGTAATCGGTGAGGGTGAAACCCAGCCGTTCAAAAACAGTAGAGGCCGCATCCATGTCGGCAACCATCCAGGCGACGTGATCGAAAAAAACCTTGCCCGCATCCGGGGTCTGACGGTCGGTAACGGGGTAGGGCAATGGTTTGCTCATAAAATCAGCCTGATGGTTTGTTTCCGACGGATCGTACCTGACGCTCTGGCAGTTGCATACACTTAACCCCCTTCGTCGCCCTGAACTTGATTCAGGGTTCATCCTTCGAGACGCGCTTTGCGCTCCTCAGGATGAGGTGTGTGCTAAAGCCCTCATGCTGAGGAGCGAGCGTGAGCGAGCGTCTCGAAGCACGAGGGGACCCCGGTCTGCACCGGGGTGACGTGGGTGTATGGTAATAATCGTCAATCCCGCAAAGGCCGAAACACCGTGTTAAAGTTAACCACAGAGGCACAGAGGGTGGTCCGGGTCTCAGTATCTCTGTGCCCTCGGTGCCTCTGTGGTTCATTATACTTTCGGGTTTGAAAGAATTCCCGGCTTGCGGGGATGGCGTAATGCATTTGCCATAAAGTCATAGTGTCATCCTGGCCGATACCCGGTTCCCCATCCTTCGAGACGCGCTACGCGCTCCTCAGGATGAGGTGTGTGCTAAACCCTCATGCTGAGGAGTGAGCGTAAGCGAGCATCTCGAAGCACGAGGGCACCCGCTTCTATGCCCGGGACAGGCATCAGGAGCACGGCTTTACCGCCGATTACGTTAAAAAAGGCCGTTCGGGAATTCTTTCTGCTGCCAAGGCTTCGTGCTAAAAAGGGGCCATGAACCTGCGTCGCCTGATTCCAGCCCTGATGCTCAGCCTGTTTCTGCCTTTGCCGCAGGCATCTGCCGAGAGTATTGCCGTCGCGGCCAGACAAATCCCGCTGACCCACGCCGACCCGGCATTAATCGATACCGGTGCATTGATTTTTCGTGGCGGCTTGCACCTGACATCCGACGATAGCCGTTTCGGCGGCTTTTCCGGCCTTGGTATCAGCGCCGACGGCAGCCGCATGATCAGCGTGTCCGACACCGCCCTGACCTACGCAACGACGCTCAGCTATGACAAATCCGGTAATCTGAGCGGCATCGGGGCAGGTGATCTGAATGTCCTTGCCGACCCGGACGGCAAGCCGCTGACCGGAAAACGCTGGTCCGACGCCGAAGCGATGAGCCCCGGCGTCGAAGGGGAAATCATCATTGCCTTTGAGCGCGATCACCGTTTGTGGCGCTATGACCCGGGCGCGTTGACGCCGCGCATACTCAAGCCGCCGGTCGAACTTGCCGATATGCCCGGCAATCACGGCATCGAATCCCTGACGTTACTGAATGACGGTCGTCTGCTGGCGATTGCCGAAGGCCGCGTGGATGAACCCGACAAGGTCGCCTGGGTCAGCAATCGGGGCGGTTGGGATGTCCTGACCTATCATGCCGAAAAGGGTTTCCGGCCGACCGGCGCGGCAACCCTGCCGGATGGTAATGTGGTGGTGCTGGAACGCTTTTACACGCCCAGGGCCGGGGTCAGGATCAAGATCAAGCGCATCCCGGTCAATGCCATCGAAGCCGCTGCGGGAATCAGGGGGAGCCTGCTGGCGACCCTGGCACCGCCGATGAATGTTGACAATTTCGAGGGGATCGAGGCCATCAGGGGGCAAGACGGCAAAACCTATATTTATGTCATTTCGGACAACAATTTTAACCCGGAACAACGGACCCTGCTGTTGATGTTCGAGCTTCGCGCGCAGTGAAATAATGAAACGGTGAGCGCACCATGCACCCCGTCATCCGCCAATTCCTGACAGCTCTGTGCACCGTGCTTGTCGCCGGATCAATGACCGCCACAAAGGCGCTGAGCGACGCGGCAGAAGTCGTGCAGTTCAGCCATCTCGGCGTGCAGATCGTCGGCAAGCCGCTGCCGGACGGTGTTTTCTATGATATCGATGTTGCCTCGGCGACGGATGGTGCCGAAACGGTTCGCGCCGCGCTTGATATTCTCTATACACGCTCGCCCTTCAACGCCCGGGCGATTGACCGCCTGAAAGCAGCGGGCAAAGTCATCATCATTTATGACCCGGCGTTTCCGCCGCGCGAATTGACGAAGATCACCATTGCCGCGTTTTTGCCGGATTTTTATCAGAAGGACGGCAAAATCAGGGATTTCCTTGCCGTCGTCGGGCGCTTCGGCGGCAAGTGGTCGCCGCGTGAGCTGGCACCGGTACTGGCGCACGAGTTGACCGGACACGGTATCCAGCATCTGCGTGGCCGGCTCGATCATGTCCGTGAGGTCGATCTGGAATGCGAAGCCTATCTGTATCAGGAGAACGCCTATCAGGATCTTGGCTTCGACAAGGACGACCGGGATATGATCCGCTTTCGCCAAACCCTGGAAAGGCACTGGTGCGCCGATTTCCGTACCTGGCAGATAAAGCACCGGCCCGAGGGTGTGGCGTATTGGGACAAGCTGCATCCGGACGTGCCGAGAATCCTCGACGATTATCTGGCCTATATCGATGCCCTGAAGAACAGCGGTTTCGCCACCCGGGCCGTTGCCCGGGCCCGGGCCGAGCAGAATAAACTGACCGCAGATCGGCTGCAGCAGATGGCCGCAAGCAGCGATCCCGAAGTGCAATTCCAGTTGGCGCTGGTCTATGCCCGTGGTCTCGGCGTTGAGGCCAATCCCGCCGCTGCCCGAACCTGGTTTGAAAAAGCCGCCGAAGCCAACCACCCACGCGCGCAGTATGAAATGGCCAGGATTTACTGGCAGGGCGATGGCGTTCCCGCCGACAAGACCCTGTCTGCGCAATGGGCCAAGGCGGCGGCCAACAACGACGTGCCGCAAGCGGCCTATCTGTATGGTGCGATGCTGGTCAACGGTGACGGCGTCGCCCGCGACCGCGCCGAAGGCCGCCGCTGGATTGAAAAAGCCGCCAAAGCCGGGATCGGCAAAGCCTCAGAAGCATTAAAGAAACTGCCATGAAAAGGAGCATGATAAAGACATGAACATACGTCTGATGATCCTTTTGATCGCCGCCATCAGCGTCACCGCGCTGATCTGGTTTCTTGCCGACCGCTTTCCGGGGTCGCTCGACAGTGATTACGATCAGGCAAGTCTGGTCCGCGCCGTTGGCATCATGGCTCTGCTTGCCGCCGGTCTGATCATCTCGCCACGGCTTAATCTGAAAGGGGCGATGAAGTATGCCGTGATCTGGCTGCTGGTCGGTCTTGCCATCCTCACCGCCTATACACTCCGCGATGACTTCATGACTATCGGCAAACGTCTCGGCGGCGAGATCGCGCCATCAATGGCGGTCGAAAGCGGTACCGGCACGATCACCCTGAAACGCAGCCGGGACGGTCATTTCCGTATCAACGCCGAGGTCAACGGCACACCGGTACAGTTTCTGATCGATACCGGGGCCAGCGTCGTGACGCTGAGCAAGGGGGATGCCGCCCGTGCCGGTATCGATCCGGCAAATCTTGATTATAACCGGCAGTACCAGACCGCCGGCGGCACCGCATGGGGCGCTTCGGTGCGGCTTGATCGGGTTACGCTCGGCAGTATCGGGATGGATGATGTCAGGGCTGCCGTGATCGACAGCAGCCTCTCAAGTTCGCTGCTGGGCATGAGTTTCCTCGAACGGCTGGGGTCTTTCTCCGTCGAAGGCGATACGATGACGTTGCGTAAGTGACCCTTCATCCTGACCTTCTCCCGAGGGGAGCAGGTAATGCAAAGAACAAACTGTCACCCCGGTGCAGACCGGGGTCCAGAAATTTGCAATGAAATCGCATGGAATATAGCAGCGCAAACGGCTCTGGATTCCGGCCTGCGCCGGAATGACGTATTGTTCAAACAACAGCGAAAAATGCCGGTTGAGGAGCGTATCATTAAAGGTGAGGGGCCTCTAAATAGCCCCTCACAAAAACGTCCCCTTTCAAAAAGGCCAGCTAGTCGCTAATAAAAAGCCATGTTCATGCGTCGCGACCCGCGCCCCATTTATCGTAGAGCCCTCGCCGCCGTCTGGCCGGAGATGGGCTGGAGTCGCGCATCCCGCTATCTGCTGGTGCGCGTCGGCAGGCTGCCGGGTTCCGGTCAGTCCATCGCTGGCGGGTTTGCCTGGGGGGCTGCGATGTCATTTACGCCGTTCATCGGCCTGCACATCCTGCTCTCGGCATTCGGGGCCTGGATCAGCCGATGCAGCATCGTCGCCGCCGTTCTCGGCACTATTGTCGGCAATCCCTGGACGTTTCCATTCATCTGGATCTGGCTCTACAAGGCCGGCGTATTCCTGGGCTTCGGAAAAACCGGGATTGATGCCGAAGCGATGGATTTTTCCGCACTGTTCGGCAGGATCACCGAAGCGGCGCTGAGCGGCAACTGGGCCTTTATCGCAGAGCACGCGATGCCGGTGCTGACGCCGATGCTGGTGGCGTCGATCCCGTCAGCGATCATTGTGTGGGTAATATTCTTCCTGTTGCTGAAACCGATCATCGAGCGCTACAAAAGTGCTGCGGCAGCGCGGCGTGCCAACCGCGCCGCTGCCTTGATCGAACGCATGCACGCGAAACAGGAGAGATCGGCATGAGCATGGACCTGCGTCTTGGCGTCAACATCGACCATGTCGCAACAATCCGGAATGCCAGGGGCGGGGTTCACCCCGATCCTGTACATGCCGCCAAGCTGGCCGAGAAAGCCGGCGCCGACGGCATCACCGCGCATCTCCGCGAAGACCGGCGACATATCTCGGACGGCGACATCGCCCGGCTGATGGATGCCATCGTTCTGCCACTCAACCTTGAAATTGCGGCAACCGACGAGATGCTTGCCATCGCGCTGCGCCACAAACCGCATGCCGCCTGCATCGTGCCGGAAAAACGCGAAGAGCGAACAACCGAAGGCGGCCTGGACGTTATCGGCGGGATCAGGACGCTGGAGCCTGTCATTGCCAAACTCAGGGATGCCGGTATCCGGGTTTCGCTGTTCGTTGAGCCGGACGCCCGGCAACTGGAAACGGCCGCCAAACTCAAGGCCGATATCGTCGAACTGCACACCGGGCGCTATTGCGACACCGTCGGCAGCGCCCAGGAAGCGGAACTGAAACGCATCGTTGATGCCGCCGCCAGCGCCAATGCACTCGGCCTTGAATGCCACGCCGGACATGGCCTGACGTTCGATACCGTCGGCCCGGTCGCCGCCATTACCGACGTTATTGAGTTGAATATCGGCCATTTCCTGATCGGCGAGGCGATTTTCTCGGGCCTCGACAGTGCGATCCGGCGCATGCGCGCGCTGATGGACAAGGCGAGGGCTCAGGCCACGGGCGTACGCTCGGCGTGATCATCGGCATCGGCACCGATCTCTGCGACATCCAGCGCATCGAACGGACGCTGGAACGCTTCGGTGATCGCTTTATCGAACGGCTTTACGACGCCTACGAAATCAAAAAAGCCATGCGCCGGCAAAACCCGGCAGCCAGTTTCGCACAAAGCTTCGCCGCCAAGGAAGCCTGCGCCAAGGCGCTCGGCACCGGGTTTCGTCAGGGCGTGTTCTGGCGCGACATGGTGGTACAGAACCTGCCGAGCGGTCAGCCGGTCATGCTGCTGAAAGGCGGTGCGAAGGTGCGCCTTGATGCGCTCACACCGGCCGGCATGACGGCGAAGGTCGATGTCTCGCAGACTGACGAATATCCGATGGCCCATGCCATGGTGATTATCTCGGCGGACCCGCAACCATGACGGAAACCACCGGCTTCGGTTCATTCCCCAAGCAGCACCTGGAATTCTTCAATGCGCTGGACGCCGATGGCTGGGAAGCCGTTCAGGGTTTCGACGGTATCGAGACCAAGGTGCTGTCAGGCTGCTTCGATCATGCGGCCGCTTCCGGTGCCGTGACGCGGATCACCCGTTGGGCAGCCGGCACGGTATCGCCTAAACTATCCGTTCACGACTGGTGCGAGGAAGTCTTTATCGTGTCCGGCTCGCTGACCATCGGCACGCCCGGGAATGAGGAAAAAACGCTTGCCGTCGGAACCTACGCGGTGCGTCCACCACATGTGCCACACGGCCCGTTTTTCACCAGGGACGGCTGTGTCATGCTGGAATTCCTGTATTACCCGCCATCGTAAAGAACCATAATCGAGCCGGCAGGCGGTTCCGGATTACTGCCCCAGTGCCTGCTCGATATCGGCCAGCAGATCGTCCGCATCCTCAAGACCGACCGATAACCTGAGCAGATCCTGCGGCGTCAGGCTGTCCGGCCCTTCGACCGGGCCACGGTGCTCGATCAGGCTTTCCGTGCCGCCCAGCGACGTTGCGTTCCTGAACAATTTTGTCCGCGTCACCATCCTGGCTGCCGCAGCCGGGCCACCGGCCAGGCGGATCGACATCATGCCGCCGAAACCGCCCTGCATCTGCTTCGCGGCAATGGCATGTCCGGGATGATCATCAAGTCCCGGATATAAAACGTGCGAGACCGCCGGATGACGGCTCAGCGCTTCGGACAGTTTCAGGGCGTTTTCCGAATGCCGCTGCATCCTGACATCAAGCGTCCGCATGCCGCGCAGCAGCATCCATGATTCCATGGCCCCCAGCGTCGAGCCGAAACCGGTGCGCGCTTCGCTGGTCCGCTGCCACAGATCATCCTTTTCACGCGTCACCAGCGCCCCGGCGAGGACGTCGGAATGGCCGTTCAGATACTTGGTCGCCGAATGCATGACGACATCGGCACCGAGCAAAAGCGGGCGGGTCAGGATCGGCGTCGCCGCCGTTGAATCGATCAGCAATTTCGCATTCGCTGCGTGGGCGATCTCGGCGACGGCAGCAATATCGGTGATCGACCAGTCCGGATTGGCCGGTGTTTCGGCCCAGACGGCTTTGGTTTTACCGGGAATGATGGCTTTGCGGACGGCCTCGGTATCGCCGTTCGGATACAGCGTTACCGTAAGGCCGAAGGCCGGGGCCTGTTTCAGCATCCAGCTGCGCAGGAACCAGTACATGGTTTCCGGTGCCAGAATATGGCTGTCCGGGCCCAGCCCGATCAGCAGATGCGTCGCCGCCGCCATACCCGATGAAAACAGCAGGGCATCGGCGCCGCATTCAAGCCGCTTCAGCACTTCCTCGCTATCGGAAAGCCCGGGGCCGTCATCGCGGTAGTATGAATAGCCTTTGCCTTTCTGATACGTCGTCGCCGGTTTGATGTGCGGCGCGATATCGCCGTTTTCAGACTCGGCGATACCGATCATGGCGGCAGAAATCGTAGCGGGTTTATCGTAGTCTTCGTTCATGGCGAGCCTCCAAGTTCAGAGTGTGACCTCGGCCCCCGGCCTTCAACGATAAAATTTTCTGGGGAACATGCGGGTGCCCCTCATCCCAAACTTGACTGACGATCCACATTCACATGCTAGGCGTGCCGCCCGCTGCGCGCACGAGACGCTCGCTTATGCTCGCTCCTCAGCATGAGGAATTATTTCAACCCTCATCCTGAGGAGGCCCCATTCTTTCTTGTGGGGCCGTCTCGAAGGATGGACTCTGAATCAAGTTTGGAGCAACGCACGTATTGGTATCGTCATCATTCGCACCAGCGCCTAAACTCCGCACATGGACTGGCAGGAAGACGGCATCATTCTCAGCGTGCGCAAGCATGGCGAAAGCTCCGCCATTCTCAACGTGCTGACCCGAAGCAAGGGGCGTCACGCCGGGCTGGTCCGCGGCGGCAGCGGCAAGCGGCTGCGCGGCGTGCTGCAACCCGGCAACAAGATACAGGCAAACTGGCGTGCCAGACTGCCCGAACACCTCGGCAATTTTACCATCGAGCCGATACACGCTTATGCCGCCGCAGCACTCGCCGATGCTGGCCGGCTGGCAGCGCTGTCATCGGCGTGCGCACTGATCGAGGCGTCATTGCCGGAGCGTGAACCGCATCCGGCCATTCTTGACGGTCTGGAAATTTTTTTGAATGCACTGGAAAACGACAGCGTGTGGCCGGTGATCTATGTGAAGTGGGAAATCGGCCTGCTGGCAGAGCTTGGTTTCGGCCTTGATCTGAGCCATTGCGCGGCGACCGGGGCGACCGACGATCTGACCTTTGTTTCGCCCCGTTCGGGCCGTGCGGTATCAACCGCCGCCGCCGGTCCCTACAAGGAACGCCTGCTGACGTTGCCGGCGTTTCTGCTCGACAGTAACGCCGAAGCATCCATTGCCGACGGCCTGAAACTGACCGGATATTTCCTGGAAAACCACGTCTTCCAGCATCGTAACATGGAGATGCCGGCGGCCCGGCGTCGCCTTGCCGAGCGTTTTCGGGACTGATTTCCCGAGGCCTGCTCTTGATCAACGCTGAAGGCGTGCTAAGAACGGTGCAACGTATAAATCAACAGAGGTCATCCAATGCCAGGTCCGTTAGAAGGTATCCGCGTTTTCGATCTAACCCGTATTCTTGCAGGTCCGAGCTGTACCCAGATGCTGGGCGATCTCGGCGCTGACGTCATCAAGATCGAACGCGCCGGTGAAGGCGATGATACGCGTAAATTCGCACCGCCCTATATCAAGGATGAAAACGGCGACGATACCTCGGAAGCAGCCTATTTCTGTGCCGCCAACCGCAACAAGAAATCCATCACATTGGACATCGCCAAGCCCGAAGGGCAGGCACTGGCGAAAAAACTGATCGCCCAATCGCAAGTGCTGGTCGAGAATTTCAAGACCGGCGGCCTTGCCAAATACGGTCTCGGCTATGACGATCTGAAGGACGAGTTTCCGGGCCTGATCTATTGCTCGATCACCGGTTTCGGCAATTCCGGCCCGTATGCGAAGCGGCCGGGCTATGACGTTCTGATCCAGGGCATGAGCGGATTCATGAGCCTGACCGGCGAGCCGAATGGTGAACCGATGAAGGCCGCCGTTCCCGTCGCCGATCTGATGGCCGGCATGTATGCCGGTGTCTCCATCAACGCCGCACTGCGTCACCGCGAAGTCACCGGCGAAGGGCAGCACATCGATATCGGCATGCTCGACGTGATGGTCGCGTTTTCCACCATCATGGGCATGAACTACCTCTCGACCGGCAAAAACCCGCCACGCCTCGGCAATGCACACCCGAATATCGTGCCGTATCAGGCATTCGATACGTCCGATGGCGCAATCATCCTTGCCGTCGGTAACGACGGGCAGTTCAAACGCTTCTGCGCCGTCGCCGGGCATACCGAACTGTGTGAAAATCCGGACTTTGCGACCAACGGCGCACGCCTGAAAAATCGTGACGCACTGATCCCGGTGCTGCGGGAAATCATCGCCCAAAAGCCGATGGATTTCTGGCTCAAGGAACTTGAGGAAAATTCCGTCAGTTGCGGCCCGATCTGGAAACTCGATCAGGTATTCAACAACGAGCACGTGCTGGCGCGAAACATGCGGATCGAAATGGAGCAGCCGGCAACCGGTGCCAGGGTGGAGCTGATCAACAGCCCGATCAAGATGTCCGGCACCCCGGTCAGCGCACGACTGGCACCGCCAACCATCGGCGAGCACACCGACAGCGTGCTGCACGAACTGCTGGGCATGGATGACAACGAAATCGCCAGACTGCGCGAACAGGAGATTATCTGACATGATGCCGAAACCACCCGCCGCCGGCAGTTTTCTCTCGCTCGGACCGGGTGGGTTTCACCGCATCGCCTTCACTGACTGGGGTACGCAATCAGGCCGCAAGGCGACTGTGTGCGTGCATGGCCTGACCCGGTCGGGCCGTGATTTCGATGTCATCGCCGATGCGCTATCCGCAAACGGTCGGGTCGTCTGCCCGGACGTTGCCGGACGCGGGGCCAGCGACTGGCTGCCCAATCCTGATGATTACACCTATCCGAATTACCTGAACGACATGGCCGGCCTGATGGCGCACATCGGTGCCGAGCGGGTCGACTGGATCGGCACGTCAATGGGCGGGCTGATCGGCATGCTGCTGGCGGCAACACCGAACACACCGGTCCGCAAACTGGTCATCAACGATATCGGCCCCTTGCTCGCCAAGGAAGCCTTGCTCAGGATATGCCATTACGTCGGTGCCGCACCGTCATTTCAGGATGTGGAAGCGGTCGAGTCCTATCTGCGTGAAGTGCATGCGCCGTTCGGGAATCTGACCAACGAACAATGGCGCCATATGGCGGTGACGTCATCCGTTCCCGACGGAGAAGGGGGCATGCGCCTGCATTACGACCCGAACATCGCCAGCGCCTTCTGCGCCGGCCCGATCGAAGACGTCAATCTTTGGCCGGTCTGGGACCGGATCACCTGTCCGGTGCTGGTGCTCAGAGGTGAAAACTCGGATCTGCTGAGCCAGGCGACCGCCGATGAAATGAGCAAGCGCGGCCCCAGAGCCGATGTCGTAACCATTGCCGAGTGCGGCCATGCGCCGGCACTGATGGAGCCCGACCAGATCAAAATCGTCATGGACTGGCTGAACGCTTAACGCCCCCCTTCGCCACCCCAAACCGGTCATCCCGGACGTTAGCCGAGCCCGGAACCATCAGGTTTCGGGAGCGAGGTTTACGATCCGGGACCCATCGCGCCAATCTGTCAGGTGTCAGGGATGGGTCCCGGATCGCTGGCTTCCCTTACCTCGCATTCGCTCGGAGGAAATCCGCGTCCGGGATGACGGTGGTTGGATCAGCCCTGCAGCAGCTTCGCCGCATCGATGGCGTGGTAGGTGAGAACACCGTCGGCACCGGCACGCTTGAAGCCGGTCAACATTTCCATCATCACGGTGTTGTAGTCGAGCCAGCCGGCGTCACCGGCCCCCCTGAGCATCGCGTATTCACCCGACACGTTGTAGGCGAACGTCGGCATACCGAACGTCTGTTTTACCCGCTGCACGACATCGAGATACGGCAGGCCCGGCTTGACCATGACCATGTCGGCACCTTCAGAAATATCCATTGCCACTTCGCGGAGCGCCTCGTCGGTGTTGGCCGGGTCCATCTGATAGGTTTTCTTGTCGCCCTTGAGGACACCCCCAGACCCGACCGCATCACGAAACGGGCCATAGAAACCGGATGCGTACTTGGCCGCGTAGGACATGATCGCCACGTCCTGCAAACTGTTTTCGTCGAGGCCGGAACGGATCGCCGCAATACGCCCGTCCATCATGTCGGAAGGCGCGATCACATCGCAGCCGGCTTCAGCCTGACACAGGCTTTGCCTGACCAGGCACTCAAGGGTTTCGTCATTGACGATGACATCACCCTGGATAATGCCGTCGTGACCGTCCGAATTGAACGGATCAAGGGCAACATCGCACATCACGCCGATATCGGGGACCGCATCCTTGATCGCCTTCACGGCACGGCAGACAAGATTGTCCGGATTCCAGGCTTCGCAGGCATCGGGGGTTTTCAGGGATGGATCAACAAAGGGGAAAATCGCCACCATCGGGATACCGAGGGCGCGCGCTTCCTTGACGGCCGGGACCAGAAGATCGCACGAGAGCCGCTCGACACCGGGCATCGATGCTATCTGCTGGCGCTGCCCCTTGCCTTCAATAGCGAACACCGGCCAGATCAGGTCAGCGGGGGTCAGCACGCGTTCACGCACCAGGTCGCGCAGCCAGGGGGTTCGGCGATTGCGGCGCATGCGGGTTCCGGGAAAACGGGGGTTCGGCATAATCGGTCTCTTCTCAATTTTTATCGGCGGTAGTTTCTAGGCGGCACACTGCAAGAGCAAGGATTTCATCGCATCAACGCACAATTCCATTATAGCCTGAACACCTGTGCCATCATCCATGATCAGGTTCAGGACGACGAATATCAAAGCCGCATGGCCCAATCCCTTGACAGC
>JBBDOA010000162.1:0-12139 GCA_040877275.1 Rhodospirillales bacterium
ATGAACCGGGGATACAACGAAGCGATCATATTCGCACTTCACAGGTTGCACGACGAATCGGCGGACGGCGTTCTGATTCTTGCGTCGGACTTGCCGCTGGTGACGGCGGGCGAGATTGATCAACTGGTTCGTCCTGCCGTATCCGGTGCCGTGCGGGTTGCCGTGTCCCGCGATGGGACCGGCACGAACGGCCTTTTTCTCAATCCGTCCGATATCATCGCGCCCGCGTTCGGAGAGGGCAGCGCACAACGCCACTGTCGGCTCGCGGAGGCGGCTGGCGTGAACGCCGAGACCGTCCACCTCAATGGTCTCGCATTCGATGTCGATACGCCTGCCGACCTCAGGGAGTTTTTCGCGTTGCAGGCAACCACGCCGGTTGGCGATTTATCGGTCGGTGTGGTGCCGGCAAGACATAACTTGAAATTAAGCAGGTGATGGAATGACGGATATTTCTTTCAGTCACGGGGCGGAGGTCGCGAAACTGTTGTCGATGTCGGAACGGGATCTGTTCTCGTCGGCGACAGCGCTACGCGACAGAGGGTGCGGGCGGACAATTTCCTATTCGCGCAAGGTATTCGTACCGTTGACCCGCCTGTGTCGGGATGTCTGTCATTATTGCACCTATGCTCAGCCGCCGAAGAAAGGTGTGCCAGTTTACCTTAGCCCCGAGGATGTTCTGAGCATTGCTCAGGCAGGTGCCGTGGCGGGCTGCAAGGAAGCGCTGTTCACTCTGGGCGACAAACCGGAACTCCGCTACCGTGCCGCGCGCGAGGCGCTGGCAAAGCTGGGGTATGACTCGACGATCGATTATTTGCGGGCGATGGTGGAACTGGTCCACGCCGAGACGGGTCTCTTGGCGCACGTCAATCCCGGGGTCATGACGGCGGGGGATATCGCCAAGCTTCGACCGGTATCGGCCAGCATGGGGATGATGCTCGAATCCGCGTCGTCACGACTGCAGGAGAAGGGCGGGTGCCATTTCGGCTCGCCGGACAAGGCCCCTGCCTTGCGGCTGGAAGTGATCGCTGAAGCAGGGCGTCAGAATGTGCCCTTCACGACCGGTATTCTTATCGGCATCGGCGAGACGCGTCAGGAACGGATCGAGTCGCTCCAGGCTATTCGCGACCTGCACGATCAGTACGGTCACATCCAGGAAATCATCATTCAGAACTTCCGCGCCAAGTCCGGCACACGGATGGCAAATGCACCTGAGCCGAATGTTGACGATCTGCGCTGGACCATCGCCATTGCCCGGGTGATGTTCGGCGAGGATATGAATATCCAGGCACCGCCCAACCTGACCCCGGATGCGGCCGGGCAGTTGATCGGCGCGGGCCTCAACGATTGGGGCGGTATTTCACCGGTGACGCCCGATTACGTCAATCCGGAAGCCGCATGGCCCCATCTTGATACACTTGCGGCGGAAACGGCGAAGTACGGCAAGATCCTGGTGGAACGTCTGACTATTTACCCCCGCTATCTGCGACAGGAAACCGGTTGGATTGCATCGCACTTGCGGACGGCAGCACTCAGGCACGCTGATGCATCAGGCTTTGTTCGAACGCGAGATTGGTTCGCTGGCACGAAAACGCCGGTGCCTGTGCCTGCCTATGAGAGCGGCCTTGCTGCTGGCTGGGAAGTTGAGAGAATCCTAGACTTGCACATAACGGGCAGAGTACCGACAGAGGAAGAGACCACACGTCTTTTTGGGGCTCGGGCTGGCGAGGTTGCGGCGGTTACCGCAACAGCAAATTCCTTACGCCAGGATGTGAACGGCGACAACGTCAGTTATGTCGTGACCCGAAATATCAACTATACGAACGTGTGTAATTACAGGTGCACGTTCTGTGCCTTTTCCAAAGGGAAAATGACGGAGGAGCTTCGGGGGCGCCCATATAACCTGTCTCTGGACGAGGTGGTTCGCCGCGCACACGAAGCATGGGCGCGAGGCGCGAGCGAGGTTTGTCTCCAGGGAGGAATTCACCCGAGTTATACCGGTGATACCTACATCGGGATTGTCGAAGCCCTGAAATCCGAACTGCCGGATTTACATATACACGCATTCTCGCCGCTTGAGGTTTTTCAAGGTGCGGCAACATTGGGTATTTCCGTAGGGACTTTGCTGGAGCGCCTGAAGAAAGCCGGTTTGGGAAGTTTGCCCGGAACCGCAGCAGAAATTCTGGATGACGACGTCCGTGCCGTCATCTGTCCGGACAAAATCAATTCTGCTCAATGGCTGAACGTCATGGAAACGGCTCATGCGGTCGGATTGAGGACTACATCCACGATCATGTTTGGTCATGTGGAAGAGGTGCAGCACTGGACCAAACATATTCTGCGGCTTCGTGCACTGCAGGAAAGAACCAGAGGGTTCACCGAGTTCGTACCATTGCCCTTTGTGCACATGGAGACCCCTATGTATATGAAAGGCAGGTCCCGTCGCGGACCCACCTGGCGCGAAGTGTTGTTGATGCATGCCGTCGCGCGATTGGTATTTTTTCCCGTGCTGTCGAACATACAGACGTCCTGGCCCAAGCTTGGGCTTGACGGCGCCGCTGCCTGTTTGGAAGCGGGCGCCAATGATCTTGGTGGAACGCTGATGAATGAGTCGATCTCCAAAGCCGCCGGCGCATCTCATGGTCAGGAAATGTCGCCGGAGCGGATGCGGCAAACGATTGAAGGTCTCAACCGGCAGCCGCGCCAGCGGACGACGCTCTACGGCAATGCGCCGCAGCATCGCGTCTGTGCCTCTTATGTAGCCCAAGACCTCGCGCCCATCACCATTTGAACGCTCTCCAATTTGTCGATTTTCGGGCCGTCCGGCGGCACCGCAGTCGGTCTCTTTTGAATCGCGCCTGCGCTGTCACGCCCGTGTCCATGGGGGCGGGCGGGGCAATTGATTTCTGCAAATCCGGGGCCGATAACATTCTTGACAGAAAATAATTGACAAAATAGTATGAATATATTGTATGACAATAATATATTATGAAATAAGATGAACTTGGCATACATACACGGTGCCGATGGATCAAAATCAGCAAACGATCAAGAAGAGGCGTTCAGTCTCCGATCGAAGCCACAACAGAGAGAGGACTAAAATGAAAAATATTCGAATCAAAACTCTTGCGGTTGTTGCCGCATTCGCCGCAATAACCGGTGCATCGTCGCTGCATGCTGACGACGTGAAACTCCCCAAAAACATTTCATGGACATCACTGACCAATACGTCGTCGGCATACGCGCAATCCGTTGCTATTGGTCAGATGCTGGAAAAGAAATACGGCACGTCCTTGCGCATCATTCCCGGCAACAATGACGTTGCCCGCATGGTGCCCTTGCGTGAAAAACAATCCGATATGTGCGCTTGTGGCAGTACGGCGTTATTTGCTCAAGAGGGTGTTCAGGCGTTCGGCACAAAGAGGTGGGGCCCGGTCAGGGTTTTCAACCTTTTCAACAACCTGACCACGACGATTGGTCAAAGCCTGGTGACTACGAAAGACTCTGGCATTAAATCTTTGCCGGATTACCGCGGAAAACGGATCGTGTACATCAAGGGGGCTCCAGCTCAGAATCTGAATGCCGAGGCCATGTTGGCGTTCGCCGGTATGACATGGGATGACGTCGAAAAGGTTGTGGTTCCTGGTTGGAAGCAGGCGGCAGACGCCATCGTCAACGGTCAGGCGGATGCGATGTGGGGCTCGACTGTCACGAGTGCATTTAACCAGATTGCAGCATCGCCGCGCGGAATCTTCTGGGTCAGCTTGCCGCATGACGATGTCGAGGGATGGAAACGTGCTCGTGCCGTCCAGCCGCTCTGGACGCGGTCAAATGTGGAGCAGGGCATCGAAGTGGCTTCTAACTCCCAGGGTAAAGTCCCGTTTGAGGGGGTGAATTATCCGTATCCCATTTTTGTCGGCACTGAAAACCTGACCGACGACCTGGCCTATGGCCTGACGAAAGCGGTCATGGAAAATTACGACGGTATCAAAGACGGGGCGCCGAGTATGTCCGGATATCAGTTGTCCAGTCAGCCGCTTGAATTCGTGTTCCCGTTTCATCCGGGCGCGATCAGGTACTTCCGCGAAAAAGGTCTTTGGACAAAGACGCATGACGAACACAACGCTCGTAACATCAAGCGTGCCGATGTGCTTCAGGCCGCTTGGGCAAAAATGGATATGAGCCTTGAGGACGACGCGTTCACTGCCGCCTGGAAGAAAACCAGAGCAGCAGAACTTGAAAAAGCGGGCTTCGACGTTCCTTTCCGGGATTGGTGATTACTCCCTGGCTGAATGGGCGGTGCCGGTGTTTCGTTTTAACGCCAGTGCCGCCCTTCGGTTCGGACAATGAATCATTCTCTATTCGATCCGGGGAAAATCAACCATGTCGCAAGAACCTGATAAGAATGTGCCGTTGACCGTGAATGAAGGGCTTCCTGTAGAGGATCCCGGTTTGGCCGGTTCCACGCGGTTGCGGCCGTTCACTTTGATTTCACGGTGGTGGCTGATCTGTGCTGCTGTCGCTTCGGCTTTCTCTTCTTGTTACATCATCTTTGGTGTTGGCAATCTGCTCGGCACCTTCGTGCCGCTGGAAACAGAGTATTTCTATTTCCTGCTCACGATGTTGGTGCCACCGGTATTCCTTATATTCCCGGGCGGGCAGCGCGACAAAAAGCAGATCCCCTGGTGGGACTGGGTGATGGCGCTGGTAATGGTGCTAATTTCCGGATTCTTCACTTACCTGTCCTCCGATATTGTCGATATCGGTTGGGAGTATGACGCACCAGTTTACGCACAGTATTTGGCATTTATCGTTTGGGCTCTCGTTCTAGAGGCCTGTCGCAGAGCTGGCGGCAATGCGGTCTTTCTGGTTTGCCTCGTCGTCTCGGTCTACCCGATGTTTTCCGAGTTTTCGCCAGGGTTTCTCTCTGGTCCAAACGTAGCGCCGAACACGACCGCTGGTTTTCACGTTTTTGGATCGGAAAGCCTGCTCGGGATTCCAATGACGGCATTAGGCAATATCGTGATCGGGTTTCTCGTTTTCGGTGTTGCCCTTCAATACACAGGTGGCGGCGCGTTCTTTCTGAATTTGGCATTTGCCATGCTGGGGCGTCGTCGGGGTGGTCCGGCCAAGGTTGCCATTTTCGCGTCCGGCTTGATGGGTTCGATGAGCGGTAGTGTCATTACGAACGTTATGACAACGGGCGTAATGACAATCCCGGCAATGAAAAAGGTCGGGTTTCGCAACAGCTATGCGGCAGGTGTTGAGGCATGCGCATCGACGGGGGGTGTGCTAATGCCCCCGGTTATGGGGACGACAGCTTTCGTGATGGCGACGTTTCTCGGCATCCCCTACGCAGCAATAGCAATAGCAGCAATTTTCCCATCCATACTGTTTTACCTGGGACTTTTCATGCAGATCGACGCGTATTCCGCACGTCATAACCTTAAAGGGCTGGCGAAAGAAGATGTGCCGAACATTGGGAGGGTCCTTCGTGAGGGATGGTACTTTATTTTCGTCTTTGCGCTGCTGATTGTGATGCTTCTCTATATGCAGCGTGAGTCACAAGCACCATATGTTGCGACAGCGCTTTTGCTGGTTATTAACCAGATTTCGCCGCGGCATCGATGGTCCTGGACCAGACTCCGTGAATTTCTCGAAGGCATGGGCGTTATGTTCAGTGAACTAACAGCATTGTTGGCTGCTGTTGGTCTGGTCATCGGGTCATTGATGCTTACAGGAAAGGTTGGAAGCATCAGCTACCATCTGGTTTCATGGGCAGGTGATTCAACCATCATGCTGTTGATTGCCGGTGCAGTGACCAGTTTCATTCTGGGAATTGGTATGACGGTCACTGCTGCGTATCTGTTTCTTGCCGTTACATTGGCACCCGCCCTGACAAGCGGAGGCCTGGACCCACTTGCCGTCCACCTGTTCATGATGTACTGGGCGATGATCTCTTACATTACCCCGCCCGTTGCAATCGGTGCATTCGCGGCTGCGTCCGTCGCCCATGCCAACCCGATGCGTACCGGACTGGAGGCCGTGCGACTAGGAAGTGTTATCTATTTCGTGCCGTTCTTCTTCGTTCTGAACCCGGCTCTGATCGGACGGAGCACATTTGGGGAAGTGGTTGTCGTCTTTGCTTCGGCCATGGTCGGTATTTGCCTGATTTCCTGCGGTCTGCAGGGATACGTCTACGGGATTGGCACCTTGTCGAACAAGGTGATCGGCTGGATCGGCCGCGGGCTGCTTATTGTCGGCGGGTTTGTCATGGCGTTGCCGGGCAACTCGGCAATCATCGGCATGACCAATCTGGAGATCAACAGTCTGGCTACCGGTGCCACCGCGCTCGGACTTGTCGCAAGCTGGTTCGGGCGTCGCGACATGGATGCCGGACTGGTTGCGGCGTACATGCGAAGCCGCGCGAGGTCGTAAAAGGCCAGGGCCGAACCAAACCCCGTGAACTTTGGATTTTTGAGGAACAGGAGATCGACGATGGAAGGGACTATTCTTGTAGCTACCGCGGGGCAGGGCATCGTGCGCAGTTCGGATGACGGCGCAACATGGGTACGCCTCGGCCTGAAAGAGGCCATCGAATTTGACGGAACTGTGCGCAGCATTGCCGTCGATCCGGGCGATCCGAAAAGGATTCTGGTCGGGGCCGATGTCGGGATGTGTGTGTCAACGGATGGTGGCGTGCATTTCCAGCTTGTCAGCTCGCCGATGAACGGTCTGACGGTTTGGGCAATCGCCTACAGCAAGACGGATCCCAGGACGGTTTATGCGGGAACTGGTGCGCCTTCGCGCGGCCGCATGTTTCGTTCCAAGGACGGTGGCGAAACGTGGACACAGCTCGACATCGAGTTGCCGGAATTTTGCCAGGGCGTAAACCGCCCGCGCATTCTGGCGATCTGCTCGCATCCGGAACGATCCGGAGAGGTCTGGTTCGGCGTCGAAGAGGGCGGTGCCTGGCGCAGCACCGATGACGGCGATACCTGGTCGCGGGTCGATACGCACGAGAGTGGTATCAGCAACCCGGATATTCACGCGCTCGCAATTCTGCCTGCCCATAATGATATGCCGACGAAGTACATGGTAATCACAGTGAACGCCGTCTGGGAAAGTGTCGATGAGTGTGCGACATGGGTCGGTTCGGCATCGCGGGAAAGGTTCGACAATCTCTATTATACTCGCACCATTCATCCGGTGGATCCGTCGGGTGAGAACCTGATCCTCGCGGTCGGGGATGGCACGCCCGGCACGCGCACACGAATTTATCGTTCGGATGACCGGGGCCAGAGCTGGTCGCAGACGCTTCTGCATACCCAACCGAACTCGACGGTATGGGCTTTCGGTGCGCACCCAGCCGATCCGCAACTCCTGTTTGCCGGTACGAAGTACGGGCACTTGTTCCGTTCGACTGACGGCGGGCGGAGCTGGTTCAAGGATTGGCGTGAATTCAGTGAAATTACTGCCGTCGCCTGGACGCCGGTTGCCGCCGATCTGAAACCACATCCGCAATCTATTGTCTGAGGCAACGTGCTTTTGCCGGAGGTCGTACGACCGTCGGCGATACGAACTAACAAAAAAAGAAGGACACTCTGAACGCCATGAAGGAAAACAATTTTTCAGCATATCACATTCGTAAATGGTATCTCCAGGTGGAGGATACCCTCGCCACCGAAACCGGTGCGTTGGCGGATGGCGAACCGCTGCGCAAGTTTGTTCTTGCGGTTTGCTTGCACAACCCGTTTGCGGGCCGGTTCGTCGAAGATCTTTCGTCCTTTATTGATTCGTCGCCGGATCTGGGTCGCGAGTTCGTCCGCCGGATTCAGGAAGCATCACAAGGTTATGAGATCACCAGCTACGGCAAGGCCTGTCTGGTCGGCATGGATGGTGAATACGAGCACGGCAACGCCCTGCTGACGAACCCCGCCGCAAATCCGGTGCGTGAAGGCGTCGGTGGCGGCAAGGCATGGGTGCCGTCATCTGGTAAGCGTGGCGGTCCGGGAACGTCGATCGACATCCCGCTTGCGCACAAGGACGCCCTTTATGTGCGTTCGCACTACGACACGGTAACCGCCATGTTCAATGATGGCCCTAACCGGGATGAACTCATCGTCTGTTGGGCTTTCGCGACCCGTGGCCGGTTGCACGCTCGCCTCGGCGGCCTCAATGAGGCGGATGTGAAGGGCGAAGATGGTCTCGTTTAGCGGTGCATGGAGTCGTTCGTCTGGCGGTAAACTTATATCTTGCCGCCAGATAAAATTAAATGACAATATTGTCATATAATATTAAAGTAAAGGGAGTGTGGTTGATGAGACAGCGTTGCAGAATTTTTACGACCATTCTGATTGTGGCGGCTTGTTTGTTTGGAGGCGTGATTGCGTCGCCGGCACAGGCTGCTGACTACCCTGACAAGCCGGTGACCCTCGTCGTTCCGTTCTCGCCCGGCGGTGGGACCGATATTCTGGCGCGGCTCGTCGGTGCCGAAGTCGAGAAGGTGTTGGGCCAACCGGTCGTCATCGAGAACCGACCTGGCGCGAGTGGCGCTGTCGGTGCGGAGTATGTGGCGCGCCAGCAGCCGGACGGGTATCACCTTATCTTCGGGACGTCGACGACTCACGCGATCGCGCCGATTATCTCCAAGACCAGGATGGCCGGAATTCTCGAGAAGTTTGTTCCTGTCAGCGAAGTCGCGAAGAGTTCACTCATTCTGGCCGTTCCGGCGTCGTCACCGATCAAAACCCTGGATGACTACGTGAAAGCGGCCAAAGCCGGCACGTTGACCTACGGGACGTTCGGGATCGGGTCTACGCCGCACCTGCTTGGCGCGATGTTTGCCAAGGAAACGGACACGCAGATGGTTCACGTGCCCTACAAAGGGTCGTCGCCGGCCGTTGCCGATGTTACCGGAGGTCACATTTCGAGTGTATTTTTGACGGTTGCGGCGCTTTCCGGTTCGATCAAGGGCGGCGAGCTTCGTGGGTTGGCCGTCGCCGGGTCGGGCCGTCTTGAATCCTTCCCCGATATCTCGACCTTTGCCGAAGCCGGGTACAAAGGGTTCGACAACGCAGGTTGGTTCGGCATCTTCGCGCCGGTTGGCACGCCGGCGGATGTTCTGGGCAAAATTTCTGACGCTGTTGCGAAAGCCGTGAAACTGGAAGTCGTCGCCAAGCGGTTCGGTGAACTCGGCCTGACGCCCGTCGGAAGTTCTCCGGAAGCCTTGCAAACGGATTGGGACCAATCCGTCGAGTTGGTGAAGAGTATTCTTGCGAAAACAAACCTGAAAATTCAAAAGTAACATTACATCCTCCTCCGCCCCCCACCGCCTGTGCTGTGCTGACCGGCGGGGGGGCGCAAAGGCTGGTTCTGAAAATCCGAAGATAGGAGATACTCTTGAGCATCGTCGATAATTGTCCCGAAGTCGCGCGCACGGGCGACAGCCATTTCGTCGTTCTGAATGGATTGCGCTTTCATTTTGTCACTTGGGGAAATCCCGACCTGCCGCTCCTGATCTGCCTGCATGGCCTGCGTGCCTACGCACGCACTTTCGAGCTGATTGCGGAACGTTTTCAGGATCGCTTTTACGTCGTCGCGCTGGACCAGCGCGGTCGCGGCGATACGGACTGGGACCCGGAGCGTAACTATTACACCGACCAGTATGTTGCCGACCTTGAGGAATTTGCCGATCATCTCGGGCGCGATAAATTCCATATCCTGGGCCATTCCATGGGTGGCGCAAACGGCTTGATGTATGCTGGCCGGCATCCGGATCGAGTGCTGTCGCTGATATTGGAAGATAGTGGGCCCGGGGCGGCAAACGCGGGCAGCGAGGGCGTCGAACGTATTTTCAAGGAGTTGAGATCGACACCCATGTTGTTTGCATCATGGGCCGAAGCCGCAGCATTCTGGAGAAAAGTAAGGCCGAACGTGACGGATCAAGCGATTGCATCACGCGTGGCGAATTCCCTGCATGAGGTCGAAGGCGAGATTCTCTGGAAACACGATCAGGCCGGTATTACGGAATGCCGGATCAATCCAGTTGAAGGGCGCGGCGCGCCGGACCTGTGGCCGTCGGTGGACGCGGTTCGGTGCCCTGCCTTGATCATCCGTGGCGCACTCTCTGACTATCTAAAAGTGTCGACGACGCAGGAGGTCTGCACGCGAAACGGCAATTTTGCGATGTACGAAATACCGTCCGCTGGCCATTACGTCCACGACGACAATCCGGGGGGTTTTCTGGATGTGGTCGAACCATTCTTGGATCGGCACAGGGAAAACAAGGTGATAGGAAAATGACGGCCAATTCAGCGACTAACGAGGAAGGCAAGAAGAGCGCCTCTGTACGTGAGTTCGTACTTACGACGGTCCGAAACGATATACTGACGGGGGCCCTGGTTCCCGGGCAACGCCTCGTCGAAGGTGATATGTGCGCCAGGTTGGGCGTAAGCCGGACATCGGTCCGAGAGGTCCTGCGGCAGCTGGAGGCGGAACGTCTCGTGGTCATTGAGCCGTACAAAGGGCCGTCCGTCGCACGCGTCACATGGGAAGAGGCAGAGGAAATCTATTTCGTCCGCGAGCTTCTTGAAGTGCAAGCGGCGCGGCTTTGTGCCGAGAAAGTGACCGAGGAGGATATCGCCAAGATGCGCGAAGCCCTGGCTCGGTTCCTGACTGCAGTGTCTGAAACCTATGATCGCCGGGAACTTCTCGACTCCACTACTGCGTTCTACGATGTCATCTTGAACAGGTGCGGAAATAATCTCCTGGCGGATATGATTCGCGGCATTTTGGCTCGCATCAACTTGCTGCGTTCGCGGTCGATGTCGCTGGCGGAACGCCCGAAGCAAAGCTTCATGGAAATGAGCCAGTTGCTTGAGGCAATTGCGGAACGTTGCCCGGATAAGGCCGAGCGGGCCGCTCTGGAACACATTCACAACGCGCGCGAATTCGCCCGTAATGCGATGTCTGACCAGAAATAACCCTCGAACAGGACAATACGTAAAAAGAGTGACGATATGTTTCCCCGTTTGAGCAAGGACTTTATCGGTGGCACCTTATTGGTGCTGATCGGTCTGGCGTTCGCTCTCGACGCGCTACAGTACGGAATCGGAACGGCGCTTCGTATGGGAGCGGGATTCTTTCCGCTTGCACTCGGCCTGGTGATCGTTCTGTTGGGAACGATCTTCGCCGTGTCCGGTCTGCGTCGGTCAGAGAGAATTGATCCCGTAGCGTGGCGCTCCGTCGCGGCTGTCACCACAAGCCTCTGCTCGTTCGCTCTCCTGGTGGATATCGCCGGCCTGATTCCGGCACTTGCGTCTGCCGTTATGCTGGCCGCACTCGGCGATAAGAGCAACAACCCGCGGGCCATCGTTGGGCTCGTGGCGTTCTGTTGCGTCCTGGCATGGTTGATCTTTGTCGTCGGGTTGGGATCGCCCGCACCGCTCTTTGGACATAAATAAGTATGGAACTCTTCACGATCGGTTTTCCGACGGCACTTTCCCTGCATACGTTGACGTACTGTTTTGCCGGGGTGTTTCTGGGCACGCTGATCGGCGTTCTACCGGGAATCGGCGCCCTGACGGCCATATCGCTGCTGATGCCGGTGTCCTTCTATCTGGATCCAATGACCGCGTTGGTGATGCTGTCCGGCGTGTATTACGGCGCTGAATACGGCGGATCGACCGCCTCGATCCTGTTGAATCTGCCGGGCACGGCCTCGAATGCAATTACTGCGCTCGACGGCTATCCCATGGCCAAGCAAGGCCGCGCGGGTATCGCGCTGTTCATCACGACGTATGCGTCCTTCATCGGCGGTTGCTTGGGCGTCATCCTTCTGATGCTGGTCGCCCCGACGATTGGACGTCTGGCCGTCGCGGTCGGCCCGTCCGAGTACTTCGCGATCCTGCTGCTTGGGCTCGTCATCGCGGCGACGATTTCGCAAGGCTCGCCATCGAAGGGCTTGGCGATGGTCGTCCTCGGTATGCTGATCGGCACCATGGGCATCGACGTCAACAGCGGCGAATACCGTTTCACCTTCGGCGTGGTCGATCTGTATGACGGCATCAGCCTCGTTGCCTTGGCATTGGGTATCTTCGGCGTTGCCGAGGTCATGCACGCCAACACCGCGCAAAAGGAT
>JBBDOA010000163.1:0-11970 GCA_040877275.1 Rhodospirillales bacterium
GCCATTGATGACGGGATGCCATTGATGACGGGATGCCATTGATGACGGGATGCAATTGATGACGGGATGCCATTGATCAGGACAACGCATTGTTGCCATATTAAAACTTTCGGATCAGGTACCAAGGCCTTACGCCCCCGTATTGCCGGGGCGGTGATGTCGGTTAAGATATCCCTATTAAGTATCACTATGGCCGCCGGTAAAGCGGTCTGACACACGGCGCACACTCATAAGGCTTGGCCGTTACATGGATACGCGCGAGAACCAGACGGGGGATGCGGGCACGCTGGACAAGGCGATTGCCGATCTTGCAATTCAGCTCAGGCGCTCACTGGATAACGGCTTCACTGAGCCGATCAAAGTCTCGAGCAGGCATCAGGGCCTGCAGGATTTGGCGACGATCATCAACGACGTCATCGGCAATGCACAACACGCCGTTGATCGGCTTGAGGGCATGAACCGGGATCTTGATGACGTGATCCGGCAGCGGACGGCTGAACTGGAACATGCAAGATCGGTGGCTGAGTCGGGCAGCATGGCGAAAACCAATTTCCTTGCCCAGATGAGTCACGAGCTCAGGACGCCACTTAATGCCGTCATCGGTTTTGCACAACTGCTGCTCGACAGCAGGAAAGAAGTCCTGAGCGAACGCCAAAGCAATCAGGTCGGCTATATCCTGCGCGGGGGGCAGCATTTGCTCGGGCTGATCAATGATGTGCTTGATCTCACCAAGACCGAAACCGGCAGAATCGATCTTGATATCAGGGCCGTTGATACCGGGATGATCATTGCTGAAAGCCTGCAGATGATCTCGCCACAGATCGACAACACCGATATCCGGTTTGAGAACAGGATCAGGGCGGATGCGGCCCTGCCGCCTGTCATGTGCGATTTCCTGCGCACCAAGCAATGCCTGATCAACCTTCTGAACAACGCGTTGAAGTATAATAAACCCAATGGTCTGGTCTGGATCGATGTCAATCTGATCAAAAATGAACGGGTGCGGTTCACCGTTGGCGATAGCGGTATCGGCATTCCCGAAAACAAGCGCCATGAACTGTTTCGACCGTTTTCGCGGTTAGGCCGCGAGGATTCCGGTATAGAAGGGTCCGGTGTCGGCCTGGCCCTGACACGGCTGCTTGTTCTCGGTATGGAAGGGGTCCTCGACTTCGACAGCATCGAAGGGCAGGGATCGCGCTTTTGGTTTGAGTTGCCGGTCAGCCAGCAGGCACTGGTTGCCATGGAAACTCATTTTCCGGTCAACGGTAATGATACCAGACGCGCTCAGGGGGTTATTCTGTATATCGAGGACATGGCCTCGAATGTGGCTTTGATGGAAGATATCCTGAACGAATTTACGGATGTCCAGTTGATAACCGCAGCAACCGCCGAAGATGGTATCAGCATCGCCAAAGAACAATTACCCGACCTGATTCTCATGGATGTCAATCTGGCCGGCATGAGCGGTATCGATGCGACCCGATACATCCGGAGCGTCACGGGCATCAAGAACATACCGATCTTTGCATTGACCGGTGATGCCCGCGACGAAACGCGCAAACGCTGTGAAGAGGCCGGGGTTGATTTGTATTTTTCGAAACCGTTTAACGTGCAGGCATTCGTCGGGGCTGTCAGAAACGTGCTGGACCAGCGCCTGGGGAACCTGCTGTGAGGGGGCTAAACGAAAACAGAAATGTTGAATTGATCGTTCACATCATTGATGACAACGAGGCCAATCGGGTCCTGTTTCAGGATCTGATGGATTCCATGGATCAGCCGTGGCAAAGCCATGTGGGCGCGATTGAATTTCTCGATACTGCTATTCCTGGAACGATTGGCTGCCTGATTCTGGATGTCAGGATGCCACGCATGAGTGGATTGCAGTTACTCGAAAAACTCCGCTCGGACGGGATTGATGTGCCGATTATTCTGGCGACAGCCCACGGCGACGTGCCGATGGCGATACAGGCAATGAAAAAGGGCGCCTTCGACTTTCACGAAAAGCCGATCAACAACCAGGCCCTGCTGGAAAGCGTCAAGCGCGCCCTCGAACATCGCCATGCGCAACGCGCCGATGAGGCCGGCATGATGCGCATGCGGTCGGATTTTGCATCGCTGACCCCGCGCGAGGTTGATGTCTATCGGTGCGTCGTCAATGGTGCGATGAACAAGCAGATTGCGCACGAACTGAATATCTCGCAACGCACCGTCGAAGTGCACCGCGCCAAGGTTATGGAAAAAATGTCAGCCCGTAATCTCGCCGATCTGGTCAAAATCCATATTCTGCTGCATGGTCTCGACTAGGCGGATTGCCGCAGGTTTTATCCCGGCTGATCCATCAGCCGGGATTTAGGCAGGGTAATGATTGCCGTTGTGCCGACGCCTGGCGCACTTTCCAGATTGAATGTGCCATCATGCATCGTGACGATAGACCGCACGATGGCCAGGCCCAGGCCAGAACCCTGATGCTTGCGGGTCATGGCATCGGCAACCTGAACAAAGGGCTGCTGTACAAGCTTCAGACTTTCCGCATCGATACCGACGCCGGTATCCTCGACCCTGATTTCCAGTCCGCCGTCGTTCATGCGGAGCGCCTCGACCATGATGCGGCCACCCGGGTTGGTGAACTTGATGGCATTCGACAGCAGATTGATCAGAACCTGCTTGAGTTGACGTTCATCGGCAAAAAGCCTGGGCAGGCCTTCGGGGATAGTGGATTCGACAAAAAGACCACCGGAGCCCGCTTGCTCGGCGGTCAGCCGGATCGCCTCATTGAACACGGCATGGAGATCAACAGGCGTCTCCTCGAGGACAAGTTTACCGGCTTCGATCCTGGACAGATCGAGAATGTCATTGATCAACTGCAAAAGATGTTCGCCGCCGGTACGGATAATCGCCAGATATTCCCGGTGCATCGGGTTTGCTATTTCGCCGAGCGTTCCGGCCAGCAGACTGTCGGAAAAACCGATGATCGAGTTCAGTGGCGTGCGCAGTTCATGCGACATGTTGGCCAGAAACGTCGATTTGGACCGGTTTGCCATTTCCGCATCATCGCGGGCCTTGCGATAGGCTTTTTCGACGTTGACCCGTTCCGTGATGTCGGTTTCGATGCCGCCGACACCGATCAATTCGCCTTCGCCATCGATGATCGGGAATTTGGTTGTCAGAAAAATCAGGTCGTTAACGGTTACTTCCTGCGTCATGGTTGCTCTGTTTTCAAGAACGGCCCGGTCATGCGCCATGAACGATGTGCCCCAATCGGGACCGAAAATCTCCAACGAGGTTTTGCCGATAAAGTCTGCCTGGGGCACCTGGTAGTTTTCCGCACACTGTCGATTGACCATGACAAAGCGCAGGTGTTTGTCCTTGAAATAAATCGGCGCCGGCGAATTATCGAGCAGGGTTGAAATTCTGGCCTCGCTCATACGCAAGGCTTCGGTCGCCTTACGCTCATGATCGATATCTGTGATCATGCCGGTCATGCGCAGTATCTTCCCCTGATCATCGACCACCGATCTGCCGACGGCACGAAACCATCGATAGCTGCCATCCTGCATCCGGTAGCGATGATCACTGATGTAGGGGACCTCGGGTTTGGCGAAGTGTGCTTTCAGTCGTTTCTGATGCAGGGGAAAATCGTCCGGGTGAATGAGCGCTACGACATCCTTGATGCTGATCGCGCTTTCATTGTCAGGATTGATCTGCATGAGCGCGCAGAAAGCCGGCGACAAATAAAGCGCACCGGTCCTGGGCGTCCAATCCCAGATTCCGGCATGCTGCGATGCCAGCGCATAGCGCTGCTCGCTCAGGGCCAGCAAATTCTCGATTTCCATCTGCTTGGAGACATTGGTATAGACCGTCACGATCAAAGGTTCGCCGCCTGACACCGGCAACAGAAACTTCGATATCAGCCAATAATGGGTTTGCCCGTCGGCCGTGGTGAAGGTGACTTCATGAAAGGCCGGTTGTCCCGTTTTCAGCGTCCGGCGATCCCCTTCAAGGGCGGCTTCGCTGAGGTCCTGTGTCCAGATATCCTCTGCCTTGCGCCCCAGCAATTCCCGGCTTTTGCATTCGAACGACACTTCGAACGAAGGATTAACATACACATATTCGCCGCTGGCTCGCTTGATCATGATGGGGTTGGGCGATTTTTCCATCAGGGTGTGGTCAATATCGCTGATACCGAAAGCGGATTTTCTGGCTGACGATTGCGCCGCCAAGAGTGCCCCCGAGACGACCAGAATGGCAGTCTCTTCAAGAATATCAGGTATTTCGGCACCGCTCAGAATGGCAACCCCGCGAATTGCCAGGGCACCGGCGGCCACGAATAGCGCAATGGACCGTGTGCTTCGGGGGCGGCGAACCGTCACGGCCATGACCCACCCCTGCAGGACTAACTGAAGCAGAATAACAAGGGTCGCCAGACTGGTTATATCTTCGATTGCGGGCATCTGGAGAACATGAACGAGAATTAATCCGCTGGAAATACCTACGTAATGTCAGCCCGGGTATTTATTTCGTGTACGGCGATATCGCCCAGATACAGACAAGACACAGATACGAGGAAGAAAACGATGCAAACGCACAGAATTACAGAGACCGAAGTGCTCGCTACCCGTCATGGCAAAACCTTGCGCCTTGGCAGCAAGCGCATCAAAGCTGTGGCCTTGCTCAGTGCTGCGGTTGTGATGGGTGGCGCATTGGCTTCCCCGGTGCTTGCTGCCGGCCCGTTCAGAATTACAGGCGAGCCACCGGCCGAGCGGGCTCTGCCATCCAGTTTTGCCGACATCGTCGAGAAAGTCTCACCGGCAGTGGTCAACATCCAGGTGACGTCCCATGCAACACCGACGATGACTGAAATGCAGAACGTCCCCGGCAATATGCGGGAATTTTTTGAGCGCTACTTCAATGCGCCCGGCCTGCCGAACAGCGAACGGCCAGGCATGCCCGAGGGCCGAGGCGGTGATCAGAAAGTGGTCGGTGCCGGTTCCGGTTTCGTCATCGACAAGGATGGCTTCATCGTCACCAATGAACACGTCGTTCATAATGCCGATGACATCACCGTCACATTCAAGGACGGCACCACCAACAAGGCGCACCTGATCGGCGTCGACACAAAGACCGATCTGGCGCTGATCAAGATCGATGTCAACAAACCGGTCCCCTTCGTAAAATTTGGAAAATCAAATGATGTCCGGGTCGGCGATTGGGTGCTGACCGTCGGCAACCCGTTCGGTCTTGGTCATTCGGTGAACGTGGGGATCGTCTCGGCCAGGGGCCGTACCATCGGTGCCGGTCCATATGACGATTTCCTGCAGATCGATGCGCCCATCAACCGCGGTAATTCCGGCGGCCCGGCCTTTGACGTTGCCGGTAACGTGGTGGGTGTCAATGCGGCCATCTTCTCGCCGAATGGCGGCAACGTCGGCATCGGTTTCGCCATTCCATCCGAGATTGCGGAAAAAGTGATTGCCGAGCTGAAAAGCAACGGTTCCGTCGAACGCGGCTGGCTTGGCGTCAATATCCAGCCCCTGAACGATGATATCGCCGAAGGCCTGGGACTCAAATCGACCGATGGCGCGCTCGTCGCCGATATCAGTGACGACAGTCCGGCCATATCTGCCGGCATGAAAGCAGGCGATGTCATCCTGAATGTTGATGGCACGGACATCAGGGAACTCAGGGAACTGCCGCGCCTGATCGCCGATATCCGTCCGGGCACGACCAGCGACATCAAGGTATGGCGTGATGGATCGATGCAATCGCTGAGCGTCAAAATCGGTAAGCTGCCTGACGAACAGAAACTCGCGTCCAACGACAATGGGCCTGCCATCGAGGATAAAGTCGGCTTCTCGATACAGTCCATGAACCCGGATACGGCCCGTCAACTGGGCATGCCGGAAGAAACCAAAGGTGTCGTCGTTGTCGCCGTAAAACCGGGCAGTCCGGCTGCTGAAAAGGGTTTGCGTCGCGGTGATGTGCTGACCAAGGCCGGCGGCAAGACCTTGACGTCGCCGGGCGATCTTGCCGAACGCCTTGATCAGGCCCGCAAGGACGGCCGGAAATCCGTTCTTGCCCTGGTCAAGCGTGGCGATGGACAGCGGTTCATTGCCATCCCCGTAGGGGCCGCGTAACGCGTGGCCCTTCCCCCGGGGCCGGTCGATTACCCCCCCCCTCTCGACCGGCCCCTCATTTCTCCCTCCCTGAAGCCTGGGCGACATCGGACACGGGGACCGGTGTCGCCCAGGTGCTTTTTTGCGTGTTGGGGTTGGCGTAGAGCGGACATTCAGCCTAAATGTCACAGTAAGGACAGGAAGCAACCATGCGTATACTGATCGTTGAAGATGACAAGGATGCGGCGTCGTACATTGCCAAGGCACTGAAGGAAGCCGGCCACGTGGTCGATGTTGCAGACAATGGCGAAGATGCCCTTGGCATCGCCACGGACGCCCACGAGGTGATGATTGTTGATCGGATGATGCCGAAGATGGACGGCATCCAGATGGTCGAACAACTGCGCGCCCAGGGTGTGGCGACGCCGGTGCTGTTTCTGAGTGCGCTCGGCAAGGTCGATGATCGGGTCGCCGGCCTGCAGGCCGGTGGGGACGATTATCTGGTCAAGCCTTTTGCCATTGCCGAGTTGCTGGCCCGCGTCGAGGCGCTGGGTCGCCGCAAGGGGACACCGGAAACGCAAACAAGACTGGTCTGTGGTGATCTGGTCATGGACCTGATTGCCCGCGAAGTGGTGCGTGGTAACAGCGAGATCGATCTGCAACCACGCGAATTCAAACTTCTCGAATATCTGTTGCGCAATGCCGGGCGCGTGGTGACGCGGTCGATGCTTCTGGAAAATGTCTGGGATTACCATTTTGACCCGCAGACCAATGTCATCGATGTTCATATCAGCCGGTTACGTGGCAAAATAGACAAGGGTTTCGATACGCAAATCCTGGAAACCGTCCGCGGTGCCGGGTATCGCCTGCATGCGCCTGATTAATACCAGACTGATCCGCACCTCATGGTTCCGCATGGCGGTCGGTTATGCCGTGCTCTCCATCTTCTCCGTGACCATGCTGTTCGCGCTTCTGTACTGGAATACGGCGGTGTTCGTCGCCGAGCAGACAGAAGAAACCATCGAGATCGAAATCACAGGCCTTGCCGAACATTATCGACAGGCCGGCCTGTTCGGATTGACGGAAGTCATTCAGGAGCGCTCAAAAGGCCAGCGTCTCAGCCTGTATCTGCTGACCGATCCGAACCGTCGACCGATTGCTGGCAACCTGAATGCCTGGCCTCCCAATACGCAACCCGGCGAATGGCTGGACTTCGATTACCAGCGGACCATAGGCAGCGGTCAGGTCGAGCACCGTGCCCACGCCCGCCACCTGATTCTGCCGGGCGGTTTTCACTTGCTGGTCGGCTATGACGTACAGGATCAGGTGCGGCTTGAACGCCGCATGCGCCAGTCGATGATCTGGATCGGCGCCCTGGCACTGGTCCTTGGTCTGGGCGGTGGTCTGCTGATGGCCCGGCACTGGCTCAGACGGGTCGACAGTGTCAACAAGACCGTTAGCGACATCATGGGCGGCGATATGACGCGGCGGGTGCCGTTAAGCGGCACCGATGACGAGCTCGACAGGCTGGCCCGAAATCTCAACAATATGCTGGACCGGATCGAGGCGCTGATGAACGGACTGCGTCAGGTTACCGACAACATCGCCCATGATCTGCGCTCACCGTTGAACCGGCTCCGAACCCGCCTTGATGTCACGCTGATGCAGGATGTTGATAAGCAGGCATACCGCGATGCGCTGATCCAGACCATGCGTGAAACCGATGATCTGCTGAAAACATTCAACGCGTTGCTTTTGATCGGAGAAGCGGAATCCGGACTTGATCGTTCAAGGCTTGAATGGGTCGATCTGTCGATGCGACTGGGTGATGTGGTTGAGTTGTATGAGCCCGCCGCCGAAGAAGCCGGGCTGGCGATGGTAAGCGATATCGAACCCGGACTGGGTGTTCGCGGCAACCCGAACCTGATCTCACAGGCAATCGTCAATCTGCTCGACAACGCCCTCAAGTATACCCCGAAACAGGGTGCTGTGCGTATCGCCGCAGGTTTGGGAGAAGGGGGCGGACCGTATGTTCTGGTCGCCGACAGTGGCCCCGGCATTCCGGTCGAAGACCGCGAGCGGGTGCTGGATCGTTTCGTGCGACTGGAAGGCAGCCGTTCTTCGCCCGGCAGCGGCCTCGGCCTGTCGCTGGTCGCCGCCGTCGCCAAACTGCATCAGGCAACGCTCAGCCTTGAGGATAATCATCCCGGGCTTATTGTTCGCCTGCAGTTCCCGCCATCGGCAGAGTCGGTTTCTTCTTCAGGTATTGCTCGCGAAAAGCCAGGAAGACGGCGCCGGCGATGATGATGGCAGCACCGAGCCAGCTCATCGGCTCCGGAATCACGCCGAACAGACCGAAATCATAAGCCGCTGCGAACACCAGCGTGGTGTAGAAAAACGGCACGGTGAAGCTCGCATCCGCGGATTTCATCGCCTGAATGAAACAGGTTTGCGCGACCACCATGATCAGGCCGAGTGAAATCAGCAGACCCCATTGCTGTATTGTCGGCTGTATCCAGACGAGAGTTGCCGCGCTGAGCGAAATTGTCGCGCCGAATGCATTGTTGATGAACAGGATGCGGATGGCCGGCTCGTTACCGCTGAGCCGTTTGATGACGACCATTTCAAGTCCGATCAGAAGCGCGGCGGCGAGTGCCAGCAGAGCTGCGGCCTGAAACGCATCGGTGCCGGGCCGGATCAGGACAAACGCGCCGACCATGGATACCGCTGCCGCCGACCAGCGCACCCGGCCGACTTTTTCGCCCAGAAACGGGATGGCAAAGATCATGGTGGCAATCGGGCTCAGAAAGGTGATGGCTGTGGCTTCGGCCAGCGGCATCTGTGCCGCCGCAGCGAACGTGCAACTGACACCAAGCCAGCCCAGCACGGAGCGTAAAAAGTGCCAGCGGTAGGGCGCGCCCCTGAATTGCAGTTTCATGAACGGTGCGACCACGACCAGTGCGGAGAACGCGAATATGAACCGCCCGGCGCTGACCTGCAGGGGATGCAGCGGTGGTCCGTAAAGATCGTTGCCGAGCAGCTTGGCCAGCATCGAGGTTGCGGCCAGCAGTGCCGCCGCCAGCAGTGAGAACAGCACACCTCTGAGCAGATGGGACGGCTGGGCGGTCGGTTCCAATGTCACGCGGGTCAGTCTCCGGATATGGAAATGCAGACCTTGCCGAAATGCGTCCCGGATTGCAGATGACGGTAGGCGTCTGCAGCCTGATCGAAGGCGAACACCGTGTCGATGACCGGTTTCATTTTGCTGCATTCGATGGCCTTGCACATTTGCCGCATGGCATCGAGCGGGCCGACCGTCACCCCCTGCAGGCGGACATCACGGCTGACGATAAACGGCAGCAGCACGTTGCCGGTGGTCGCTCCCGACAGCACACCGATCAGGCTGAGCGTGCCGCCGGGCCGGACCGCGATCAGCGACTGCTTCATGGTTTCGGTGCCGCCCAGCTCGATGACATTGTCGATGCCGTCGCCACCCGCCCATTTTTTCGCAGCCTTCCCCCAGTCCGGGTTCGTTCGGTAATTGATGCCGTGATCGGCACCAAGGGCGAGCGCACGCGCCAGCTTGTCGTCTGATGACGATGTTATGGCAACGCGCGCACCGGCAAGTTTGGCGAATTGCAGGGCAAACAACGAAACCCCGCCGGTGCCCTGTGTCAGGATCGTGTCTCCTGGTTCGGCACGGCCCAGCCGGACAATGGCCGACCATGCGGTCAGGCCGGCGCAGGTCAGGCTGGCGGCTTCGGCGTCACTCAGATGCTCAGGCGTCGGCACAATGCCGCCGACAGAGATCACCCGGTATTCCTGCAGCATGCCGTCCACGGCTCGCCCGGTATCGCTTTCCATGGCCCGTTCCGTGGCCGTGCCGGCCGGCCAATCGTGAAAGAAACAGGCTGTGACCCGGTCCCCCACGGCAAACTGATCGACGCCGGGACCCAGTGCGGCAATCCGTCCGGCACCATCCGAAAGCGGCACCAGATCGGTTTGTTTCTGCCTGGAGCGGTATCCGCCCGTGGCGATCAGCAGGTCGCGAAAGTTCAGCGATGCCGCACCCATCCGGACCAGAACCTGGCCCGGGCCGGGCTCGGGTATCGGTCGTTCAACGGATTGCAGGGCGTCAGGCCCGTCGGCTGTCTTGAAGACCAGTGCGCGCATTGATTACCCCCGGATATTGCCGGGTACCATAATCCCAACCGGGGGCGGAAAGGCAACGATCAATACACAAAAAAAGAGACCCCTCAGGGTCTCGGTTCACAGTTGGCAACGAAGGTCGGGATGGCAGCCGCTCAGGAAAAGAAGCCCTTGTTCGCTGCGTTCGGGCAGGGTGCCATCATGAGCGTACTGTCATGATGTTGCAGGTTGATCCATATCCGATCATTGCCTTTCAACCAGTCGTAGACCCAGGCCCCCTTCGGCGGGCAGGCCAGTTTGACATACGAATAGCGGACCCGTTCGCTGCGGGTGCGGATCACTTCGGCATGATCGAACCGGGGCACATGCACGTCGATGACCAGGTTCATGTCTTTCGAGATATAGACTTTGGTCGCTTTCCAGCCCTGACGCGGGGGGTTCTCATCAATGTAGTTCTTGATCGCAACGGCAGCGACTTCGAGCGCATCTTCCTGCGACATGTCTTCGGCATAAAAGGTCAGGGTCGCCAGCACAGCCCCCGGAATCATCAGGGTGATCAGCAGGCTTGTCAGAAACCAGCGCTTCGATGAGATGATATCGGATAACCACATTGTTTCATTCCTTTCCCTTCGGTAGCCCCGCTGCCTCCATATTGTCAAACCGTTTGAGGCCGGTGGCTTTGCGTCTCGCCGTCGCCGGCGGTTTGCCTGTTCGTGGGCCCGAAGATGCATGCGATCCCGAACCTTGATACGCTATATATAGCCGATGCACACGGTTCTGGCTGTGCGCCGGATCACAGGCCAAATAGCTATTCTCCAATGGTAATTTATTGATATTAATTAAAAATATGCTGCTCTGGCCGTCGAGATCGAAAAAATCGGGTGTCAGGACCGATCAACTACACCTTGTGCAGGACTTTTGCCAACCGGCGGACCAGTTCGGCCGCTTCTGCGGCATCATTGCAGAGATAAGGGCTGACCCTGAGTGCGCCGCCCCTGGAACTGATGTGAACCTTTTCCGCGTGCAGGCGTGTCAGAATATCGGCGGGGAAGCCGCCGTCGCGGCGCAAACCCAGAATGTGCGGGCTCTGGAACTGCGGTGCGGCAGTCTCAAGACCTATCGCTGCAGCCCCTTCGGCGATGATCCGGACGAGCGGTGCCAGATAGGCGGCGATTCGCGTCGGCTGCCAGTCTTCGATCTGGTGAAGCGCGACCTGGATCATCGGCAGGGTAATCAGGTTGAGATATTCACCGGCGTCATAGCGTCTGGCCCCTTTGGTGAAGCCTGCAGGATAGCCGAGGCCGCCGGTGATGCTGTCGACACCGCCGTGATTGAAAAGATGATCTTCCAGCGGCATGCCGTCCTGATGCGCCGGTGACGCATACATGAAGGACAGACCATATGGACCCAGCAGCCATTTGTAGGCGGCGCACACCAGATAATCCGCATGGATCGTTTGCACGTCTATCGGTAATGCGCCGACCCATTGCGTTGCGTCGACGATAAAGGTGGCGTTGACGGCCTTCAGGGCGGCACCGATTTTTTCGAGATCAAGACGGACCCCGTCGGTCCAGTGGCAGGGCGGCAGGGCGGCGATTGCGACGGTGTCGTCGATCTGTTCGAGGACGGCGCGGGTCCAGTCGTTGTCTTCCGGCCAGGCAACCATGGTGCACTGCGCCCCGGTACGTTCGGCCAGCCGTTGCCAGGC
>JBBDOA010000164.1:0-11872 GCA_040877275.1 Rhodospirillales bacterium
AAATCACCGTTCCAATACCCAGGTGTCCTTGGTGCCGCCGCCCTGCGATGAATTGACAACCAGAGAGCCTTCATTGAGGGCAACACGGGTCAGTCCGCCGGGCATGACCGTGGTCCGTTGCCCGGACAGCACAAACGGGCGCAGATCGACATGCCGGGGCGCCACGCCCTCGTTGACCCATGTCGGACAGGTCGATAACGCCAGCGTCGGCTGTGCGATAAAGGCTTCCGGATCAGCCTTGAGACGCAGCGCATAATCCTCGCGTTCCTTTTTCGTGCTTTTCGGCCCGACCAGCATGCCATAGCCGCCGGAGCCATGAACTTCCTTGACGACGAGGCTTTCGAGATTCTCAAGCACGTACTTGTAGTCGTCCGGGTTCCTTAAGCTGTAGGTCGGCACGTTCTGCAAGATCGGTTCTTCACCCAGATAAAAGCGGATCATTTCCGGCACATACACATACATCGCCTTGTCGTCGGCGACGCCGGTGCCGATTGCATTGGCCAAAGTCACCCGGCCACGCCTGACCACCGACAACAGCCCCGGTACGCCCAGCATGGATTCAGATTTGAAAGCCAGCGGATCGATAAAATCGTCATCAATGCGGCGGTAAATGACATCGACACGTTTCGGGCCTTCGGTGGTGCGCATGAAGACAAGGCCATCGGTGACGAACAGATCCTGTCCTTCGACCAACTCAATGCCCATTTCTGTCGCCAGAAATGCATGTTCAAAGAAGGCGCTGTTGAAACGGCCCGGTGTCAATAAAACCACGGTCGGATCATCGACACCGAGTGGTGCAACCGATTTCAGGTTGTTGCGCAATTCCGTCGGATAACGACCGACCGGGGCGACGTGGTTCAGTGCAAACAGTTCGGGAAAAAGCCGCATCATGGTCTGGCGGTTCTCGAGCATGTAGGACACGCCGGACGGTGTGCGGACGTTGTCTTCAAGTACAAAGAATTCACGGTCACCGGTGCGCACGACATCAACGCCGGCGATATGGCCGTAAATGCGCCGGGGCAGGTCAAGATCCAGCATCTCGGGCCTGAAGGCGTCGTTGTTCAGAACCAGCTCTGGCGGAATACGCCCGGCCTTCAGAATGGCCTGATCATGATAGACATCATCAAGGAAGGCATTGATCGCATCGACCCGCTGCACCGTGCCACGCGCCAGATAATCCCATTCCATGGCGTCGATAATGCGGGGGATAATGTCGAACGGTATCATCCGTTCAACAGATGCGGAGTCGCTGTATACGGTAAAGGTGATCCCCAGGCGACGGAACATCATATCCGCCTGATCGTTCTTGCGGATCAGATAATCCTTTGAAACACCATCCAGCCACTCACCGAATTCAGCGTAGGCCTTTCGAACCGTTCCATCCGGTTCAAGCATTTCATCGAAAAATTTCGGGGCCTCGATTGATTCCGAGTTACGCAACCGCTATCCATCCCCTGCACTATTTGCCCAGAGATGCCTTGTGGCACCTTCTTTCCTTAAACCTTAGAGGGACAAACACCGCATTGAAAGAATTTGCCGTAATTATATTCAAAATATTTTACTGATTATATTTTATCCAGAACGGCTTGCGTTATGTGCCGGGTACCATGTGGACCGCCGAATTCACTCGGTTTCAACGTACCTTCGGCGAATGCTTTGGTGACGGCGTCTTCAAGCAGGGCGCCGGCCTCTACCGCATGGTTTTCACCATGTTCGTTGCCCAGCCACGTCAACATCATGGCGGCAGACAGGAACATGGCAACGGGATTGGCAAGCCCCTGCCCGGCAATGTCCGGCGCGCTGCCGTGCGATGGCTGGAAAAGGGCATGTTTGTCGCCGATGTCGCCGGATGGTGCCATGCCGAGTCCACCGACGATGCCTGCCGTCAAATCCGAGAGGATATCGCCGAGCAGATTTTCCATGACCATGACGTCATAGTCCCAGGGTCTTTTGACGAGATTAAGCGCCATGGCATCGACATAGCCGTAATCGGCACCGACCGTCTCATGCTTCAGGCGCACCTCATCAAAGATCGAGCGAAAAAAGGCCATTGAATGCAGGACATTGGCCTTGTCGACGCAGGTAACGCGGCGGGCATCGGTTCGTGTCCGGGACCGTGTTTCCGCCAGTTTAAAGGCATATTCAATGACCCGCACTGATCCCTTGCGGGTGATCAGGCAGCGATCTTCGGCTTCGAGCCTGTTATCCTTGCGTGGTTTGCGGATATCGGCGAACAGCCCTTCGGTATTTTCGCGGATCAGGACCAGATCGATTTCACGGGCTCTGGGATCGGCCAGCGGGGTTGGTGCACCCGGCAGCACGCGGACCGGGCGCACGCCGGCATACAGCTCAAGGCCAAACCGCAGATCAAGTTGCGGATTGATTTCCGTGCCGTCTGTCTTGCGCACGTCCGGCAGCCCCATGGCACCGAACAGAATGGCATCCGCGGCCCGTGCTGCTTCAAAACTCTCGTCCGGCAGGTCGGTGCCGTGATCACGGTAATGGCCTGCACCGCCAGGCACATGCTGCAGGTCGAGGCCGGGCCCACCGATTTTTTTGCCGACGGCTTCAAGAACGACGAGGCAGGCATCCATGACTTCCACGCCGATACCGTCGCCGGGCATCACGGCGATTTTGAAAGAGTTAGTCGACATTATATGGATTTTCCCTTGTAGCCTGTCGTGACAGATATGAAATGCATGGGTAAAGATAGTGCAAACGGAGGGGATGTGCATGTCGGAAAATGATCAGCCAGGTCGTATGAAGCGCGGTCTGACTCGCTACGGTGATGAAGCCTTTGCCCTGTTCCTGCGCAAGGCCTTCATCAAGGCCATGGGATATACCGAAGACGCTCTTTCCCGGCCGATCATCGGCATCGTCGATACCTATTCCGGTTACAACGCCTGTCATGCCAACGTGCCCGACATTATCGAAGCGGTTAAACGGGGCGTGATGATGGCTGGAGGTTTGCCGGTGACTTTTCCGGTCATCTCGCTGCACGAAAGTTTTGCCTTCCCGACATCGATGTTCCTGCGCAACCTGATGTCGATGGATGTTGAGGAAATGATCAAGGCGCAGCCGATGGATTGCGTGGTGATGATCGGCGGTTGCGACAAGACAGTCCCGGCATTGCTGATGGGCGCATTTTCCGCAGACCGACCGGCGATCCTCGAAGTCACAGGGCCGATGATGGCCGGCAGTTTGCGGGGAGAACGCCTCGGCGCCTGTACGGACTGTCGTCGCCTGTGGGGGATGCACCGTGCCGGTGAACTCGATGCGGCAGGCATTGAAGCGGCGAACGAACGACTGGTACCGTCAGCCGGCACCTGCGGTGTCATGGGCACGGCATCGACCATGGCGCTGATGTCGGAAGCCATGGGCATCATGCTGCCGGGCGGCGCGGCTATTCCGGCCGTGATGAGTGATCGGATGCGTCATGCCGAAATGACCGGCACCCGTGCCGTGGCGATGGCGGCGGAAGGCACCAGGCCGAGCGAGTTGATCACGCAGGCGCATATCGACAATGCGCTCTGTATCCTGCAGGCCATTGGCGGCTCGACCAACGGTATTATCCATATCGCCGCAGTTGCCGGCAGACTGGGCCTTGATGCGTCGCTTGAGCGTCTCGATGAAATCGGCCGCAAGACACCGGTGCTGGTGGACCTCAAACCTGCCGGTTCAAACTATATGGAAGATCTTTATAAAGCCGGTGGGCTGGCACCGGTCCTGCGCGAGATCAGGGACCTGCTGCATCTCGACGTGATGACGGTCAGTGGAAAGACGCTTGGCGAGAATCTGGAAAATGCCGAGCCGGCATTTGAACAGCACATCGTCAAAACACGCACGGCACCGCTGGCGGCAAACGAGGGCATGATCGCGCTCAGTGGCAGTCTCGCGCCGAACGGTGCCGTTCTGAAGAAAGCCGCAGCCTCTCCGGCACTGCTGAAATTCGAAGGCCGTGCCGTGGTCTTTTTCGATCTTGAAGATATGGCCAAGCGTATCGACAGTGATGATCTGGATGTAAAGCCTGATGACGTTATTGTCCTCAAACACGCTGGCCCGAAAGGCGCACCCGGCATGCCCGAGGCCGGCTATATTCCGATCCCGCTGAAGCTTGCCAGGCAAGGTGTGAAGGACATGCTCAGAATTTCCGATGCCAGGATGAGCGGCACGGCATTTGGAACCATCGTTTTGCATGTCTCACCTGAGAGCGCCGATGGCGGACCTTTGGCGCTGGTCGAGAACGGTGACATCATCCGGCTTGATGCTGATGCTAGAACGCTCGATTTATGTGTCGACGAAAAGGAAATGGCGGTCAGACGGGAAAAGTATCAGCCGCGCCCGCCGCATGCAGGTGCAGAACGCGGGTATCTGAAACTGTATCTTGATACCGTGACCCAGGCCGAAAACGGCTGTGATTTCGACTTTCTGATGAAGCCATGAAAAAGGCGCCACCCACGGGCGGCGCCTGATTCATATCGTCAGTTCGTATCGCAACATTCGTCACGATACGTTCGTAATTATTTCTTCTTGGCTGCTGCCTTTTTAGCCGGCGCTTTTTTCTTCGCTGCGGGCTTCTTTGCTGCTGCCTTTTTAGCCGGCGCTTTCTTCGCTGCTGGCTTCTTGGCTGCTGCCTTTTTAGCCGGAGCATTCTTCGCTGCGACTTTTTTCTTTGCCGGAGCTTTCTTTGCTGCGACTTTTTTCTTTGCCGGAGCTTTCTTCGCTGCGGACTTCTTCGTTGCTGCTTTCGCCATAAAAATTAAACCTCCCGTCTATAAAAATGTCAGAACTCTATAACAGCTTGTGGGTAACTTCGGAAGTGAAACGCATCACACTTGATAATTTATTTCCAAAGTTTTTTTCCGCCACTCACTGCTAAACATTTGTTTCGACATACATCCTAATCCTTAAGTGCAAAACACGATACAGAAAAAACGTATTCCAAAATCACGCGTTGATTTGTAAAACGCGCATTCTTTACGCGATTAGTAAAATCGATTCGCTCGACAAAGAAATCTTCGTCACTCATTTCGTACCAGGAACCCATGCTTTTACCTGCACCGGTTTTCCTGATTGTGTACGCATGACTTTTTTCTGTCCGATCTGCGTGGCGGATGGTGCTTCACGACTTTCAAGAAACGAAACACCCATTTCCTTAAGTGTCATTTCTGCTCTGGGGCCGCGCTTTATTGCATTTTTATAAGCACTGGTTTCCCTGGTAATCGTATCCAGACGTTCGATCGTCATATGGCCGAAACGACGCCAGATGTCGGAAAGGAATTCCTCCACTTCGAACGGCAGAAACAACTCCGCATCTATGTTCGGTCGGCCTCTGGAAAACGCCATATGGACATTGGGTTCAATGGGGCCGATTTCATCGGCGACAAAGACCGCCGGCATCAGCTTTCGCCCTTTATGGACAATGCAATAGTAAGCTTGCGACAGAAATAGCAGACGCTGCAGTTTTTGCGGCTGCAGGTATTCGTTTTCGTTCAGCGCCGTGTCGGCAAACCAGAACGCGACATCGAATGCATTGGTTACATCTGCAGGCATTGAACGACGAACTCCTCAGCAAACAATATCAATATTATGACGTACCATAGGGCGGAATGGTAAATCTAATCTTTACGATGGAATGAGCCGCCGGGCGAAAAACTTCAGGCCAGAGTATCGAGCGTGTCACGGGAAAGCTCTGAGACCGTGCGCAAAAGTGCGGCGTTCGCACGATAGGACGTTTCTGCTTCGATCAGGCGAACGATTTCCTGTCCGAGGTCTGGCGCTTGTCCGCTACCGATCAACTGTGCCGATACGGCGGCACCGCCACCGGGGTTGATGCCACTGCTGACAGTCTGCTGAGAAACAGTCGTCGCTTTGTAACCAGCGGTATTGGTATTGACGATATTGCCCGCCGCACTGGCGGCCCTAAGAGACGCTGCGTTAAGGCCTGATGCGGCCGTCTTTAATACCGGTGTTAAAGCCATGTTCAGTCTCCGCAGTGAACGTAACGTAAATGGCATGCCTGGCCTGTGACCGGCATCACGGCTGAATGGGCTTTAGAGATTGAAGCTGAAGGCCGTGCCGGTTACCGGCTGCTGACCAGAGATGACAAGCGCATTGCTTTCATAGGTTTTGATAACACTTGAGATAGGTCGACCGATAGAACGGACAGCCTGATTTTCGGTGTTACGAACTGAGGCTTTCTTGTCCTGATCTTCGAAGATCGACGCAAAGACCTGGGTGTTTGAAGTAAACAGCCGGTCGAATCCCGGGTCGGCCCGTTTCTGGCGGCGATCCCCTTCCCGGCTGAGCTGCGTGTATTCGCCTTCCTGCTGAAATCCTGATGCAGCCGCATCAAAGGAAATATTGGTACCGGCATTCAGTGCCTCGACCTGATTGGTGGATACGGCGGCCACGCGCGACGGCACACTCAACGCACGGGCGCTATACGCCGGTGCGGCTGCTGTCAACGCTGCAGGTTTGGGTACTGTGGCCATAAAAGCCTTAAACCCTGTCCATTGTCCAACCCAAGTATGCAGCAAAATGCGCCCACAATACGGACACACTAAGCAAAACATACACCAACAAGGTTAATATGATAGGTCTTAAAGGGCCAGACGTCAACAAATCCGGGCTTTTCGAGGTTAACGACGATGTGTGATCTCTTCCGGTTGCATCCGGATCAGGTCGTGAATGAGTCGCTTGGATAAAATTTCTGTGAACGGCGGAGAATATCAAGGGTGTTCACAGGTATTTCCGCTGCAAGACCTGCCGTCGTTGCCGCCCTGAAACTGGCAGAGGCCTTTTCCAGCGTGTCTTTTTCCTGTTTCAGGGTCTGAATATTACGCTCGGCATTCTCCAGATCGCGGGCCAGATCCCTGATCTGCTGTTCGGCACGCCTAAGGGCGACCTCAATGGGTGCGACATGCGGCTTCAAGGCTGTCTGCCCGAGCAGATCTGTTCGTCTGGCTATTTCGCTGGTGAACCACAAGGCCCCCAAAGCCATGGCAAAAGCGATAACCGCAAGCAACGTGGTCATAAGTCTGCTCCCGCATCCGTTCTGGATAACATCTGAACGTATCGCAGCAGTCATGAACGGATTGTTAATGGATCAGGCGGAAACGACCTGGTTGCGCCCGTTCTGCTTGGCCTGATAAAGCGCCTGATCGGCCCTGTTGAGCAGATCGAACAGTTTCTCGTCGGAATTTTGCAGGGCCGCGGCCCCGATGCTGACGGTAAAGCTGATCTCCTGACCGTCATCCAGTAAAACGCGAATCTCGGCAAGGGCGCTGCGCAGACGTTCGGCCGCTTCCAATGCGGTTTCGATTGTCGTATCCGGCAGCGTTACGGTAAATTCCTCGCCACCGAAACGACCAAGCACGTCGACATCGCGCAATTCCCGTTCACATACACTTGCCAATGACTTCAGAACCCGGTCACCGGCATCATGACCATAGGTGTCATTAACGGCCTTGAAGTGATCGGCGTCGAGCATCAGCACACACAACTGATGTTGATAGCGTTTGCAGCGTGTCAGTTCACGTTCGGAAATCTCATTATAGCGGCGTCGGTTGTTGACGCCGGTCAATGGGTCGGTCGTCGCCAGCCTGCGAAGTTCGTCTTCCATGTTCTTGCGTTCGGTGATGTCTGTGTACGAGGCGATAAACTCTCCGCCCGGCATCGGACCACCGCGGATTTCAATGACCAGGCCCGTCGGTCTTGCATGATCCATACGAAAGGATGTCCCGGTCTGAAACGCTTGCAATAGTGCATTGCCTGCGCTGTCGTGAACGGCGTCACCGAACTCGCCGCTCGATATCAGGTGCTGCAGGATATCCATGAGCGACGCGCCCTCGACGACGAGGCGGCGCGGCAGATCAAACAGCTCGATATACCGTTCATTATAGGCGGCAAGTTTGAGGTCTTCATCAAACAGCGTGATCCCCGGATCCATGTTGTCGAGAACACCCTGAATGGTTTCGGCCTGTTCGGCGATGCGCTGGTCGGCCTGTTTTTTGGCTTCAACAAGCCGCATGTGATTCAGGACGCGATTGATGGTTCTGGGCAGCAGGTCGAGATAACTGCCATCCGTTTCCTTGATCACGTAATCGGCGGCACCCAGTCGCATGGCTTCGACGGCGACCGACATTTCCGAAGACCCCGACACCATGACAATAGGGATGTCGCCAGGCTGTAAAGCCTTGAGGATGTCCAGACCGGACATTGACGGCAGCATGTGATCGAGAAGAATAATATCGTGTTTGCCGGTCTTTGCCTGTTCCAGCCCTTCTTGCCCATCATGACAGATCGTCAGTTCGAAGCCGTCGCTTTCCATGCGGCGCTTGGCCATCCGGGCAACAAATGCATCGTCCTCGACGTACAGGATACGAGTGGCCATGCGGCTATCCCCTCAAAGTCTTTATTCGGGCACGAACGATATCGAATTCGACCATCAGGCTTTGTGCGAAAGCGTCAATCTGATCAGCATCGTCGTCGGCACCGGTTTTTTCCAGAGATTTTGCCACTTCGGCCAGTCGTTTGGCGCCGGCTGTTCCGGCGGATCCCTTGAGCTTGTGCGCATGGGAATGGATATCCCTGATGCTGTGAGCTTTGACAGCACGCATCAAATCATCAATCACACTTTCATTAATGTCGATAAAATCGCCGAGCATTTCCATCAGCATCTCTTCATCGCCATGACAGATGCCGCGCAGGATCGCCAGATCGATAACATCATCCCCGTTATCGTCCGTATCCGAGATGGCGATAACGGATTGTGATGCGCTTGCCTGTGCGACACCGGGTGGCAACCATTTTGCGATTTCGTTGGCCAGATCGTCCAGCTTGACCGGCTTTGACAGGTAGCCATCCATGCCGGCGCGAAGACAGTTTTCCGCTTCCCCTTGCAGGGCATTTGCCGTTGCGGCGATGATCGGCGTGTGACGGCTTGTTGTTTCTTCGGCAGCGCGAATCGCAGCCGTCAATTCAAACCCGTCCATTTCCGGCATGTGACAGTCGGTCAGCACCAGTGCAAAGCCGCCATCCTGCCATTTTTCGAGCGCCTCTACACCGTTTTCCGCCATTTCGACGGCATATCCCAGGGTGTGCAGTTGCCGCATCAGAACCTGTCTGTTTACCGGATGGTCTTCAACGGCGAGGATCAATCGGCCGGCGGTGCGGGCATCTTCAATGGACGGCGGTTGCGGGGCGGTCTGCCGGTCGTCATCGTTTAGGGTTTTGTTGATGCGGGTCATATCGATTAATCCGCAAGCCGCAGCGATTGCTTCAAGCAGGGATCTTTCGCTGTAAGGCCTTTGCAGCGATACCCCCGTGGTTTGCTTCGCTCGGTTGTTCCTATCTGGCTGGTTCCTCAGCTTGACGATACCGGGATTTCGCTGCGCCGACGTTTCACCGATCACAGCGGCAGCCAGTTCATCAGACGATCCCCCGCTGCCAGGCCAATCGTCGATCATGATAACATCGTGCATGGCGCATCGTTCCAGCATGTGTCCGACCGTGTCGGCAAATGCATGGCGCACATTATTATGCTGACAATAGCGCGAGATCGCCTGGCGTTCGTCAGCGTCGGGAATACAGATCAGCAGATTAACGCCTTGCAGATTTGGCAATGGTTCCGGCACGGCTTCCAAAGCGGGCGGATTGCCCATCTCGAAGCTGATCTCAAACCAGAATGAAGAGCCCTTCCCCAGCGCACTTTCAACGCCGATCTTTCCGCCCATCAGATCGACAAGCCGGCGCGATATCGACAGTCCCAGACCGGTTCCGCCAAAGCGGCGGGTGATGGACCCTTCGGCTTGAGAAAAGGCCTCGAACAGTTTGACCTGATTGGCTTCGGAAATACCGATGCCGGTATCGTTGATCCTGAATTTCAGGGTAACGTCGTTGGTGCGGCTGCCGGTTTTTTCGACATGGATCATGACCTTGCCAGCTTCTGTAAATTTGGCGGCATTACCGGCCAGGTTCATCAAAATCTGCCGAAGTCTTACCGGATCGCCGATTACCCATGCCGGGACTTCCGGATCGGTAAAGGCAATCAGGCTGACATCACGGCCCTGTTTGCGGATATTGGGGGCCAGCGTTTCGGCAACGCCTGTGACAATCGACGCAATGCTGACCGGTACATGTTCAAGGTCCATGCGGCCAGCTTCAATTTTTGAAAAATCGAGAATATCATCAATGATGCGTAACAGGGATTCTGCTGACTCCCGAACCGTCCTCAGCATGTTTTTCTGATCGCGATCAAGCTGGGTCTGTTCCAGAAGCTCAACCATGCCGGTGACGCCGTTCATCGGCGTGCGGATTTCGTGGCTCATCGCTGCCAGGAAGCTGGATTTTGCCTGGTTTGCAGTCTCGGCAATTTCCTTGGCATCCTGCAATTCCCGTTCCGCTTCCTTCAACCGCGTAATATCAACCATCACGCCGGCAACCCCTGCCGACTTGCCGTCAGCATTGGTAAAATGCGCCTTTTCAATCATGACATGATGCATTTTTCCGTCGGCGAAGGCTTTTTCGGTTTCATAGGCATACCGTTTCCGTCCGGCTCCGACACCACGATCCTGAGGGTCGAACCGTTCCGCCAGATCCGGGCGATCAATATCAAACGGGGATTTGCCGACGACCTCGTCCGGCGTCAGGCCGGTAACCTGCTCGAACGCAGCGTTGGCGCCGGTGAAGTGGCCATTCTGGTCCTTGTAGAAAATCGGGTTGGGGATGGTATCAAGCAATGTCCGCTGAAAGTTCAATTGCTCCTCGAGGCGGACCTCGCGGCGCTTTAGGGTCGTGACAAGATAATCAAGGGCGCGGCCCATGCTGGCGATCTCGTCATTGCCTGACGTCGGTATTTTCACATCCCGGCCTTCGACAAAGGCGGACATGCTGGATTGCAGTCGTAGCAGCCGGCGGATGATACTGTTGTAGAGATAGGCCATTGCCAGGCCAGCCAGCAATAATCCGGCTGCACTCAGGATGATTGCCTGTTGCGCTGCCCGCGCATCAAACGATGCCTCACGACTTAAAAGATAGCCGCCAATACCAAAAGCGAGCAGCAGAATGAAGATGAAGGCGGCGTAGATACGGGCGGCGATGGAGAAACTCATCTCTGTTCCTTGATCATGCGGCCATTTCGTTACGCAGCGCGATACGGCCCGGCGTCGGCATGATTTCAGCAATTCTTGATACGACCGTGCTGTCTCCATTCTCAATATTCAGGGCAACGCATGTCATCGTCATGCTGAAGGGTTTCATGGCCACCGCTGCATACACCGTCAGCAGCGAACCGCTTGTTGTTTCAAGCGTCCACACACCGCCGCCATGGTTTTTGCCCTCTGCAATCAGAACACCGGGTGGGATGTCGCCCAGAGTCAGGGACAGGGACTGACCACCCTTTGGATCAAACACCGCCGCTTCTATCGGCAGTTTCAGGGCCCGCATTTTTGTTGCAGCACAGGCCGGGGGGATATGCTTCGGTCCAATCAAAAGTGTATGGCGCGCCGTCATCCCGGTATCGTGATCGGAGCCCCATGCAACATGCACAGCCATGGTTGCTGATGCAGCCATCGGCGGCAACAGAGCCGTTCTGGCCAGGTCGGATGCCGGGACCGTCCATGTGCCGTCGCCGTTGTTCTTGCCATGTGTCAGCAGCGTGCCGGGAGCAAGCCCGCGCAGCAGGACAGCGTCAATGGGGGAGCCAAGATCATTTTCGAACCCGAGCGGTGACAAAAAGCGTGTGTTATCGATACCGCCCGGTGGGGCCAGTGCGGGGAGTAGCGGATCGAGCTCCACCACAGCCCCGAGCGGGCCGACGACCACCATGTCCCGCCATTTGGTGACATCAATGCCGAGGCGTGCATAAACC
>JBBDOA010000165.1:0-11838 GCA_040877275.1 Rhodospirillales bacterium
TCAGATCATCATGCAGCGCCCGCTCGGCGACGGTGCCGCGTCGGCCCCGGACCGGGCCTGATCCCGAAAACCGAACGATACCCTCTGCTGCACTGCAAGATGCTGCAACGCAAAAAGAGGCCGTGCCACCGGCACGGCCCGAGTATTTGGGAGGAAACATCCAAGTTGCAACAACTTACTAACAATGAGACATCGCCAATTCGTTGTTGCAATGCACAAAATAAAGGCTTTTCTCGCAGATGCAAATAAAAAAGTCATTTTTTTCGAAAAAATTTCAAATCCGGTAATTCCTGCCCCGCTCCGTGATCTTTTTGCCACGTCCGGGCCGCCCTTGCCGGGTCAGATTTTGGCGACATTTCTCCCTCCTCGTTAACAGTTCCTTGATTTTATTGATGGAATCTTGGTTAACGCAGCGTGCCTGAAGCGTTTCAGAGTTGGCATTGCCTTTGCTTCGTCAGGGATGAGGAAAGGCGGGGTGGGAAAAGGAGCAGGTTGTTGAGACAGTCCAGTGAATTGCGCCCATGGCTGATTCTGTTCAGCGCGACGGTCGGTGCCGCCATGGCGCTGCTGGTCACCGCGTCGGTCGCCTTGTCGGCCAATCTCATTTCCGATGCCGACGAAGCCCGGGCTTTTGCCATCTGCGAACGCGCCACCGCGCGCTGGGAACGCCTCTCCGACGTGCCGCCAAAACTGCTCCATGCCATATCCCTGGCCGAATCCGGGCGCTGGTCGAAACAGCATCGCGAACTCAGGGCCTGGCCCTGGACCGTGACCTCCGGCGGACCCGGGACCTATTTTGCCTCGAAGGCGGAAGCCCTGGCGGAAGTTGAGCGCCTGCAGGCCAGTGGCGTCAGCAACATCGATGTCGGCTGCATGCAGGTGAACCTTCATTATCACGGCCACAATTTCAACAGCGCCGCCTCGGCCATGGACCCGGATATCAACGTCGCCTATGCCGCCAAATTTCTGACCAGACTGCGCGAAGGTGCAGATACCTGGGCCGAAGCCGCCGGCTATTATCATTCGATGACGCCCGAGCGGACCGCCTACTACCGGGGCAAGGTGGAAAAATTCTGGGCCGGATTGACCAATGGCCAGCCCGAAGAAACCAGGCTGGCATCCCTCGGCAAGGAAGCGGACAGTGAGCCGACGCCTCAAAAATTCACCATCACACCCATCGACCGGGCCCGCACGGCGGCACTGAACGAGCGTTTCTCGACCCTGAAGCTGGCGGCGCGGAAACTGCGCGACGATCTGGACCCGGATCTCAAGCGTCAGCGGCAGCTCGAAGCCTGGCGGACCGCACGAGGCCGGGCCGAGCAACTGCAGCACCTTTTGGCTGTGCGCAAGGCCGAGCTGGATGAGCACCGCAGGCAGGAACTCAGGAACGCCTTCAAGACCGATGCTGAAAGCGACTTTGCCGCCAACCGCAAGCGCCAGCTGACGCAGTGGCGCGAACGGGTCGCCAACGTCTCACAGCCGATCAACTGATCTAACCTGATCCTTCGAGACGGCCTGACGGCCTCCTCAGGATGAGGCGAGCGGAGGACGGCCTGACGGCCTCCTCAGGATGAGGCGAGTTATTGACCTCATGCTGAGGAGCGAAGCGTCTCGTGCGCGCAGCGGGCAGCACGCCTAGCATGGGCCGCCGCTCCCGAACCATCAGAATGATCGCGGCAGACCCAGCACGTGCTCGGCAATATAGGATAATATGAGGTTAGACGAGATCGGTGCGGTCCGGTAAAGCCGGGTTTCACGAAACTTCCGCTCGATATCGTATTCTTCGGCAAAGGCAAACCCGCCGTAGGTCTGCATGCAGGTATCGGCCGCATGCCAGGACGCGTCGGCGGCCAGCAGCTTGGCCATATTGGCCTCGGCACCACAGGGCACACCGGCATCGAACATGCGCGCCGCTTTGGCCGACATCAGCGCGGCGGCTTCGGTTTCCGCATAGCATTGCGCCAGCGGGAACTGAATCCCCTGATTTTGCCCGATCGGCCGGTCGAAAATGCGCCGGTCTTTGGCGTACGTGCTGCCCTTGGCGATGAACCAGCGGGCATCACCGATACATTCATGGGCGATCAGAATGCGCTCGGCGTTCATACCGTCGAGAATATAGCGAAAGCCCCGCCCTTCCTCGCCGATCAGGCTGGATGCCGGAATCCTGAGATCATCAAAAAACACTTCCGTCGAGTTGTGGTTGAGCATGGCGCGGATCGGCTTGATGGTGAGACCGTTACCAAGTGCTTCGCGCATATCAACCAGAAAGATCGAAAGACCGTCGTGCGGCTTTTTGCCCTCGTCGCGGGGAGCGGTGCGGGCCAGCAACAGCATCAGGTCGGAATGCTCGGCCCGGGACGTCCAGACCTTCTGGCCGTTGACCACATAGCTATCGCCGTCACGGACCGCCGTGGTGCGGATGCGGGATGTATCGGTGCCGCTGGTCGGTTCCGTCACGCCGAACGCCTGCAGCCTGAGCGCACCCGATGCGATGTCGGGCAGATAGGTCTGCTTCTGGCTGTCCGAGCCGTGCCTGAGCAGCGCCCCCATGATGTACATCTGCGCATGACATGCGGCCCCGTTGCCGCCGGAGCGGTGCACGGTTTCAAGGATGGCCGAGGCTTCGCGGATACCCAGCCCGGACCCGCCATATTGTTCCGGGATCAGACAGCCGAGATAACCGGCTTCGGTCAGCGCCTGGACAAACTCGGTCGGATACCCCCGTTCGCGATCCAGCTTGCGCCAGTACTCGCCGGGAAAATCGTCGCACAGTTTTTCCACGCTATCGCGGATTGCCTGCAGGTCATCATCGTGATCAATTTGTTCCATGGAAACGGTTTACACTATGACGACGGGCATGAAAACTCATGTCACGGCAGCGTGCCGAAACAATAACCGGGGAGAGAACCATGCTGAAACTTTATGATATGCCCTTATCCGGCAACTGCCAGAAAGTCCGCCTGATGCTGTCGATACTCGGCATCGAATACGAAAAAATTCCGGTCAATCTGCTGGAGGGTGAACAAAAAACACCAGCCTATCTGGCGATCAATCCGATCGGCAAAGTGCCGGCCATCGATGATGACGGCACGATTGTCTGGGACTCACAAGCGATCCTCGTCTATCTGGCCGGCAAGTACGGCACGCCGGACTGGTACCCCGACGACGCCGAAGGCCGGGGTCAGGTGCAGCAGTGGCTGTCGCTGGCCGCCAACGAGATGTTCAACGGCCCGGCTATCGCGCGTGCCATGATCATCTTCAATCGCGAGGGGAACCAGGAAAGACCGAAAAAAGCCGGCGAGGCGACACTGCAGATTCTCAATGGCTGGCTCGAGACGCACGAATGGCTGGCTTGCGGGCGTCCGACCATCGCCGATATTGCGGTCTATCCCTATGCGGCGCTGGCGTGGGAAGGCAACATCGATATGTCGGCATTCCCGGCCATGAACGCGTGGATCAAGCGCGTCGAGGCCCTGCCGGGTTATGTCGGTATGAAGAACATGCCGAGACCGGCGTAATCATTTAAAAACCACAGGAACACAGATGTTACCTCGTCCTTCGAGACGGCCTTTCAGGCCTCCTCAGGATGAGGCAACATGATCAAATGCGGCCCTCATCCTGAGGAGCGGCCCAAAATTCTATTGGGTCGCGTCTCGAAGGATGCGCCTGGGCCGGAGGCTAATCCTTGAGCCGGTAGCCGGTCTTGAAAATCCAGGCGATCAGGGCAAGGCAGAGGCCAAGGAACACCAGTGACATGCTGACGCTCGCCCAGATGCTGACGTCGCCCTTGTCGTAGAAGCTCCAGCGGAAGCCGCTGACCAGATAGACCACCGGGTTGAGCAGGCTGATCTTCTGCCACAGCGGCGGCAGCATATCGATGGCATAGAACGTGCCGCCAAGAAACGTCAACGGCGTGATCACCAGCAGCGGGATGATCTGCAACTTCTCGAAACCATCGGCCCAGATGCCGATGATGAAGCCCAAAAGCGAGAACGTGATCGAGGTCAGCACCAGAAAGCCGAGCATCACGAACGGGTGCGCCACTTGCAACGGCACGAAAAAGCCCGCCGTTGCCAGGATGATCAGGCCGAGAATGATGGATTTCGTCGCTGCCGCACCGGCATAGCCGATGACGATCTCGAGATACGATACCGGCGCCGACAGCAGCTCGTAGATGGTGCCCGAAAAACGCGGAAAGTAGATGCCGAACGAAGCGTTCGATACGCTCTGCGTCAGCAAAGACAGCATGATCAGACCGGGTACGATGAACGAGCCGTAACTGACACCGTCAACCTCGGTAATGCGCGACCCGATGGCCGCACCAAACACGATGAAATACAGGCAGGTCGAGAGCACCGGCGAGACGATGCTCTGCATCAGCGTCCGGGCCGTTCTTGCCATCTCGAATTTATAGATCGCCTTGATGCCGTAGAAATTCATGCGCCTGGCCCTTCGTTGACAAGGGTCACAAAGATATCCTCGAGCGAGCGTTCCGACGTTTCGATATCGTTGAAGCGTATTTTCGCTTCATTCAGATCAGCCAGCAATCCGGTGATCCCGGTACGCCCGGCCCGGGTGTCATAGGTATAGACCAGCGACATCCCGTCCTGAGACAGGGACAGCGTGTGCTTGTCGAGGCTCTGCGGGGTTTTCTCGAGCCCGGACTGCAGGTGAATGATCAGCTGCTTTTCGCCGAGCTTGCGCATCAGCAAGTCTTTCTGTTCAACCAGAATAATCTCGCCCTTGCGGATCACGCCGACCCGGTCGGCCATCATCTCGGCTTCCTCGATATAGTGTGTCGTCAGGATGATCGTGACGCCGCTGTCCCTGAGGCCGCGCACCACGTTCCACATGTCTTTCCTGAGTTCCACATCGACGCCCGCCGTCGGCTCGTCGAGAAACAGGATGGAGGGTTCGTGCGACAGCGCCTTGGCGATCAGCACACGGCGCTTCATGCCGCCCGACAGCGTCATGATCTTGCTGTCTTTCTTGTCCCAGAGCGACAATTGCCGGAGGATTTTCTCGATATGCGCCGGGTCTTTCGGTTTGCCGAACAGGCCGCGTGAAAACGTCACCGTCGCCCATACCGTCTCGAACGCATCGGTGGTCAGTTCCTGCGGCACCAGACCAATCCGGGACCGGGTTTCCCGGTATCCGGTGACGATATCGAACCCATCGACCGTGACCTTGCCGCTGGTCGCATTGACGATGCCGCAGACGATGCTGATCAGCGTCGTCTTGCCGGCGCCGTTCGGCCCCAAAAGCGCGAAGATTTCACCCCGGTCAATCTGAAGATCGACGTCTTTCAGGGCCTGAAACCCGTCGTCGTATTGCTTGGAGAGGCTCTCGATCTGGATTACTGGTTGCATGGGAGAGTAATTAGTCTCTCCGCACGTGCTTGGAAAGCCCCAGAGCATACATTTCGCTACCCCCTCACCCAACTTCGCGGGCACAGGCTGCGGCGGGGACCCACTCTTCGTCAGGCACCGATCATTAACAGCTGTCATTCCGGATCGCAAAAATACCATCTCCGTCACGCCAAACATGATTGGGGTTGGAGACTCACATGCTTCGAGACGCGCGCATTGCGCGCTCCTCAGCATGAGGTTTTATTTTTCCCTTATCCTGAGGAGGCCTGAAAGGCCGTCTCGAAGGATGAGCCCTGAATCAAGTTCAGAGCGACGATGCGATCTATTAACAGAGTTGATGACGTAAGAGGGGCTTAGCCCCAGAGTTCGGACTTCGGCGGATGGATCATGCCGTCTGAGAAATCGAGGCCGGGCGTGCGATCTTCTTTCAGGAGCAACGGTCCGTCGAGATCGACGATTTTAGCCGCCTGCGCCACGAGGACGGCGGGTGCCATCGCCAGTGATGTGCCGACCATGCAGCCGACCATGATACCGAACCCCATCTCAATGGCCTGTTCCCTGAGGGCCAGGGCTTCTGTGAGGCCGCCGGTCTTGTCGAGCTTGATGTTGACCATGTCGTACTTGCCCTGAAGGCTCGCCAGGTCATCTGACGTATGCAGGGCTTCGTCGGCGCACAGCGGCACCGGGCTTTCGATCTCGGCCAGACCGGCGTCATCCGATGCCGGCACCGGCTGTTCCAGCATTTCGACGCCGATATCGGCAAGATAGCCGAGCTTCTGTTTCAGCAGGTCTACGTTCCAGCCTTCGTTGGGATCGATGATCAGCCGCGATCCGGGGGCGGCAGCACGGATTGCGTCCAGCCGCTTTTCGACGTCGTTGGCGTCGAGCTTGATTTTCAGCAACGGTGCGTGTGCCAGTTCGGCCGCTCTGGCCGCCATTTCGTCGGGCGTGCCGATGCCGATGGTTTCCGCCGTGACCAGCGGACGCATCGCGCCCAGACCACACAATGCCGCGACCGAGGCCCCGGCCTGTTTGGCCCGCAAATCCCAGAGCGCGCAGTCGACCGCATTGCGGGCAGCCCCCGCGTGCATCAACTCGTGCAGGGTGGACGGCTGGATATCACCCTCAATATCGCGTCGCACCGCCTCGATCTCGGCGATCACACTTTCCGTGGTCTCGTCATAGCGGGGGTAAGGCACGCATTCGGCCCAGCCCCGAACCCCGGCCTCGACAATTTCGACGACGACCACATCGGCTGCCGTCTTGACGCCGCGGGAGATGGCGAACGGCCGGGCCAGCGGCCAGCTTTCAGCTCGGATTGTCAGTTCTCGGGCCATGATCAATCCAGCATGTCGACGATTGGTGCTGCACCGGTCCTGACGGGATCGACGCATGGCAGGCCGAGACGGTCCCCGGTTTCTTTCAGCAGCTTCAACGCTGCGGCCTCGTCCAGGCTTTTGGTGTTGATCGAAACACCGACCACACGAACGTCCGGATTGACATGGCGGGTGGCCCATAATCCGCCTTCAATCACCTCTTCGAGGCTCGGCAGCGGTTTGTCGCCAAGGCCGCGTGCGGTCTTGCGCGCCGCATCGTGGCAGATCACCAGCGCATCCGGCTGCGAGCCGTGGATCAGCCCCAGCGTCACCCCGGCATAGGATGTATGATACAGCGATCCCTGCCCCTCAACCACATGCCAGTGATCGGCATCGGCGTCCGGCGACAGCCATTCCGCTGCCCCGGAAATGAAATCGGCAATGACCGCATCGACCGAAACGCCGTTACCGGCGATGAAGATGCCGGTCTGGCCGGTCGCCGCGAACGTCGCCTTCTTGCCGCGATTTTCCAGCTCACGCCAGATCGCCAGCGACGTGTACATCTTGCCGACCGAAACATCGGTACCGATGGTCAGCAACCGCTTGCCGGTGCGCCTGATGCCACTGGCGACCGGGAAATCCCGGGTCGGGTGACGCACATCGGTCAGCGTGCGGCCATGTTTTTCGGCGGCTTCGGCAATTTTCGGATTGGAGGCCAGTTTGCGGTGCAGGCCGCTGGCCACGTCCATGCCGTTTTCGATGCACTGCACGATCGGCTTGACCCAGTTGTCCGGAATGATTCCGCCCCGATTGGCAATACCGACGATCAGCGTACCGCAGCCCGCCGCGGCAGCTTCACCAGGAGTCATGTCGGGCAGTTTCAGATCGGCCTTGCAGCCTTCAAGCCGCAGTTGCCCGACGCACCATTCCGGACGCCAGTCCTTGACGCCGATTGCGGTCTTGGCCGCCAACTCATCCGGCGCATCGCCTAAAAACATCAAATACGGTGTCCGAAATGCCATCCCATTATCCTTCCTGGTTCAAAATCAGAATTTTGCCGGAGTGTGTCGGATTGGCCGGCATCCGTCCAGAGTCCAGTCTCGGCGGATTATTGGTATCAACGCTGAAACGCCGTTGACCGGTCGCATATTTGCAGAGATAAACATGCCATGACACATGTAATCAAAGCACCAATACCCGGCGCCATACCGGTCGCCGGGTCGGATGACACGTTCCCCGCCAACCGCATATTCTGCGTCGGTCGCAATTATGCTGAGCACGCCCGTGAAATGGGCCATGATCCGGACCGCGAGCCGCCGTTCTTTTTCGAGAAACACACCAGTTCGCTGCTGTTTGCGCCGGCTCCCGATGGCGCTGATTTTCCCTACCCGCAGCAGACGTCCGACGTACATCACGAGATCGAGCTTGTCGTCGGCCTTGGCAAAGGCGGCAACGATATCCCTGTTGAGCGGGCCTATGAGCATGTCTGGGGTTACGCGGTCGGCATCGACATGACCCGCCGCGACCTGCAGGGCGTCGCCAAAAAGATGGGCCGGCCCTGGGAGGTCGGTAAATCGTTTGATCATGCTGCACCGATCGGCATGTTCCATCCGATCAGCGAAGCCGGGCACATGACGGAAGGGCATATCCGCCTCGACGTGAACGGCGAGCAACGACAGCTCGGCGACATGAATGCGATGATCTGGAAAATCCCCGAGACCATCAGTTATCTTTCCGGCCTGTTCACCCTGCAGCCCGGCGATCTGATCATGACCGGCACACCGGCCGGGGTTGGTCCGGTTCAGAAAGGCGATGTCCTGGAAGGCCACATTGAAGGCCTGAGCAGCATCAGGATCACTGTTACCTGATCAGCCAAAACACCGTCACCCTCCCCAATTGCCAGGTACCGTGCCGGAGGAAAACAGGGACAACCAGGCAGCATCGTGCAAGACCGGCCGGTTGACGGGTTCCCTCTCCAGGCCGCCTGAAATATCCCGTCAGCGACAGAGACAGCTTAAGTGATTTCAACCCGAAGGCACTCATCGCGATGAACGAGAAGACACCACCGACAAAAAGGGATACCGGCATCGCCACGGTCATGCTGATCCTGACACCTTTGTTCTGGGCCGGGCACAGCGTCGTCGGTCGCCTTGTCGCCAATGAAATTCCGACATTTTCACTGGTCAGCTTCCGCTGGCTGGTGGCCTTTGCGATCCTCATGGCATTCATTGGCCCAAAGGTCTGGTCCGAGCGCTGGCTGCTGGTCAAACACTGGCGCTATGTCCTGCTGACTGGACTGATCGGACCGGCGCTGTTTCCGTGTCTCCTCTACACCGGGCTCAAGACGACCACGGTCACAAATACCTCCATCATTCAGACGTCGGTACCTGGCCTGGTGCCGTTTATCGCCTGGATTTTGTTGCGCGAGAAAGTCGCCCTGATGCAGGTCGCCGGCATCGCCATTTCCGGCATCGGCGTTGCCGTGATCATCACCCGGGGCAATTTGCTGGCCATCGGCAATGTCGCATTCGTTCCCGGCGATCTTGTTATTCTGACAGCATTCATCGCCTGGTCGATCTATACCGTGGTGATCCGCCTCAAGCCTGCGGCGATGCACGCCAACACCCTGTTGGCATCAAGCATGGCAATCGGCGGCATCGCCACTTTGCCGTTATGGTTCTGGGAAGCGTCCAACGGTCAGATAATTCCCGTGACGTCGCACGCGATGTGGGCGCTCGGCTACATCATCATATTCCCGACACTGCTGGCCTATTACTTTTATAACCACGCCATCAACATTGTCGGACCGACCAAGGCCGGCATGGCCTCCAATCTGGTACCGCCCCTCGGCATTCTGCTCGGCGTAATCTTCCTGGGTGAAACCCTGCACCTGTTTCATGCGGTCAGTTTTGCCGCTATCCTGGGCGGCGTCATTCTGGTTATTCGGGGCGGGCGCGTTTCAGAAAAGCCAGCACCCGGGTAAGGGTCTCGTTGCGCGACATGCCGGGCGTGATGTCTTGCTGGTAAAGTGCCCTGAGCAGCCAACGGTCGTGTTCCGTCAACTCGAAATACTGACTTGAATCATTGAAGATGGATGGCTTGACAGCATTGGAATCGTTTGGCAATCCCAAGATCTGGGTAATTTCCTCTACCGCACAGGCGCGCAGAAAGCTGAACGGGTGACGGGACGGAAAGACGACAACGGCAGCGACAATCTCGCCATTTTTGGTGAAATAATTGGCAAAACAGGTCGAGTTCTGAACCATCCAGCGGACTTTTTCCTCGTCGCCGTTCCAGTATTTGGCCAGCGCCGCCGGGATCTCAGCGTCATTCATGTAATGCAGGATGACGTTGACGTTTTTGCTGTCGAAATCAGCCGGCAGTTTCTTTGCCTTTTGTTTGGCGAATGAATAATAAAGTGAAATCGGATGCCCGGTGGTATCACCGAGATCCCGCGCGACATCATCAATGAAGGCTTCCAGTTCGGGCGGATAATCCTTGCCCTGAATGCCCATCCTGACCGGCTTCGCCCACTTTCGAACGATGTCAAAGCGTTTGCCGGTGTATTCATTGCCAAAGGCGATGACATCGAAATTGCGCAGCAGGTCGGCATTGCTGAACGGCTCGTCAGCAGCAGCCGGCAGCGCAAGGAAAATCATAATGAAGGCAGTGGCTAGTCGTCCCATAAGACAAGTTTTCCTGATTTATCCGTGCAGGGCCAGCCTTATTGCCGAATTTCCCGGCGTTCAGCGGTCCTGAAATGGTCATGGTATCGCCATATTCCGACCCTGAAATTGCCACACCGGAAGACGAGACTTTATCTCGATATCAGGCGTCCCCCACGTCTGGTTTCTCCATCTCTCCCCTACCCCCTGAGGGGATCGCCGATTGGCGGTCCCCTCATTTTTTTGATTAACGCCGGGGCAGGGGATTAGCGGGCAAGCTGCAAGAGCAGCTTCGCCACCTCGCGCGGGCGTTCGATCATCATCATGTGGCCGGTTCGCTCTAGCACCGTCATCTCGCATGATGATAATGCGTCGGCCAGCGGGCGCGCGTTCTTCACAGGTGTCATCTTGTCCTCGTCACCCGCGATCATCAGCACGGGCACGGTTATTTTCTGCGCTGCCGCCAGTGCATCCGCATAGGCATCGCACGCGATCAGGTCGGATGCCAATGCCCCCGGCGTTGCGTCCAGCAACAACCGTTCCGCCGCCCCCATTGCCCACAAACCCGGCTGCACATGTCCGCCCTTGTGGGAAATATCGCCAAAACCCCAATCGGTGATCAGCTCCGGTGCCAGTGCGCCGCCATCCTTCGCAGCCTGGATCAGGTCCGGATGCACCGGCATGCTGGCCGCCGCCCCCAGCAGGCCAACCACGCTGAGCGCATCAGGATGCCGGGCGGCAAGCTCAAGCGCGATCAGTGCACCCATCGAGTGCCCGGCGACCGCTGCCTTTTCAACACCCGCAGCACGCATGAACGCCGCCACCCAGTCGGCCATTTCATCAATCGACCCCAGTGCCTTGCCTTGCGAATGGCCGTGCCCCGGCAGATCGAGCGCCAGCACACGAACACCCCTGTGCGCCAGATAGCGGCTCTGCAGTTGCCACACCGTGCCGTCCATGCCGGCTCCGTGGATCAGGATCAGGACCGGCGCGCCATCCGGTGCCGTCTTGCCACCGGTTACTGCGTGCGCCGTCTCGCCATTGACCGTGATTTCCATCGCTCAGCTCCTTTGCGAGGCGCGCAACCCCGCCTTCAGATCGGCAATGATGTCGTCTACGTTTTCGATCCCGACCGAGACGCGGATCAGGTTTTCGCCAATCCCCGCAGCGTCGAGCGCTTCGGCACTCATCTGCTGATGCGTGGTCGAGCCCGGATGGATCACCAGCGTCTTGGCATCACCGACGTTGGCCAGATGCGAGGCCAGCTTGACGCTTTCAATAAACTTCCGTCCGCCCTCGCGCCCGCCACGGATGCCGAAGCTGAGGATGGCACCGGCCCCTTTCGGCAGCAGGTCCTTGGCCAGGGCGTGATCCGGGTGGCTCGGCACGGACGGGTGGTTGACCCATTCGACCTCATCTGCGGCATCCAGGAAGGCTGCGACCTTGAGCGCATTCTGCACATGGCGTTCCATACGCAGCGGCAGGGTT
>JBBDOA010000166.1:0-11794 GCA_040877275.1 Rhodospirillales bacterium
CAATGCAGCGGATCGCAGGGGGCTGGTCGATGTTCCGGGCTATATGGTCGTGCCGCCCGAGTTGACCGGGGTCGATGCGAAAATCGTGCTGGCGCTCGGCAACCGCTTTCCGATGATCAACGCGCATAAGGTGCTGGCCGCTTACGGGTGTCTGGTGCCGCGTCTGATGTCAGGCAAGTTCGATCCGGAGACGCACCGCGCGGTGTGGCCGTCGACCGGGAACTATTGCCGGGGCGGAGTGGCGATTTCCAGCATTCTCGGCTGTCGCTCGGTCGCCGTGTTGCCGGAAGGGATGAGCGCCGAGCGGTTCAACTGGCTGGAGCGGTGGGTCGCCGATCCATCGGATATCATCCGCACCCACGGCACCGAAAGCAATGTGAAGGAAATCTATGACGCCTGCCATGCGCTCGCCAAAGACCCGAGTAATGTCATTCTCAACCAGTTTGCCGAGTTCAGTAACTACATCATTCACCGTGCCGTCACGGGCCCGGCCCTGCAGCGGATTTTCGAGGACGTCAACAAAGCCGGCAATCTGAAGGCGCGTGCCTTTGTATCGGCGGCGGGTTCCGCCGGGACGCTGGCCGCCGGTGATCATCTGAAGGCGGCATTGGGCACCGACACCTGCGTTGTCGAGGCGCTGGAATGCCCGACCCTGCTGTATAACGGTTTTGGCGATCACAACATTCAGGGCATCGGCGACAAGCACGTCGCTTTCATTCACAATGTCATGGGCACCGATTATGTCATCGGCGTTTCGGATCAGGCGACGGATGGCCTCAACGTCGTATACAACACGACCGCCGGACGCCGTTATCTGTCATCGAGGCTGGGGCTTAATCAGGAGACGCTGGCATCGCTCGGCAATCTGGGCCTGTCGTCCATCGCCAATATTCTCGGTGCCATCAAATATGCGAAATATAACAGGCTTGGTCCGGATGATGTCGTGCTGTCGGTGGCAACGGACGGGGCGGCGCTGTATGAGACCGAGCTGGGATTGGCCGAGCGCAAGTTCTTTCCGGACGGCCTCGATGACGTGGGCGCTGCGGAAACCTTTGGCCGCTATCTGCTCGGATGCAGTACCGAGCACATGATCGAGTTGGACCGGGTTGGCAGAGAACGCATCTTCAATCTCGGCTATTACACCTGGGTCGAGCAGCAGGGCGTCAGTGTCGAGGATTTCAACATGCGCCGGCCGCAGGCGTTCTGGGACGGGCTGATGGATCTGGTGCCGGCCTGGGACAGCATGATCAGCACTTTCAACGCGGCCTGAGAATTACGCGGCGGCGACCCTGAACAGCATCACGGCAAACAGGCTGTCCGTGTCTGACCACATACAGACCGGATCGAACCCCGCAGTGCCGGCAATCGCCGAGAACTCGTCCGGTGTGAATTTGTACGAACTTTCGGTATGGATGGTTTCACCGGCGGCAAACCAGAACGGTTCCCGGCCGATATGCACCAGTTGATCGGTGCAGCTTTCCAGATGCATTTCGATCCGCCCATGCCTGCTGTTGTACCGGGCAATGTGACGGAACAGTGACAGGTCGAAATCGCCATTCAGTTCCTGGTTGATTCGCTGCAACAGGTTTTTGTTGAAGGCTTCGGTGACGCCCTTTGCATCATCGTAAGCCGATACCAGTCGGCCGATGTCCTTTTTCAGATCGACACCGATCAGCAGCATACCGTCCTTGCCCACGGTTTGTCGGATGCCGTCGAGAAACGAGCGGGCGCTTGCAGGTTCAAAATTGCCGATTGTCGAGCCCGGGAAAAAGGCAACCCGTGTTGCGGCTTTTCGTTTCGGCATCGGTAAACTGATTACCTGTGTGAAGTCGGCCTCGACAGCCAGAACCTCGAGATCGGGATAGGCGCTCTGCACCTCGTCAGTGGCTGCCTGCAGTTGTTCGGCCGAGATATCGATGGCACACAGTGATACCGGATCGGTGAGGGCATCGAGCAGAATGCGTATCTTGTCGAGTGCGCCGGAGCCGTATTCGATCAGCATCACATCCGGTCCCAGTTGCCGGGCAATGTCGGCGGCATTGTCGGTCAGGATGCCGATCTCGGTGCGGGTCGGGTAGTATTCTTCCAGGGTGCAAATCTCGGTGAACAGCCGCGCACCTTCGGCGTCATAAAAATACTTGGGCGGCAGTTTTTTCGGCTGAGTGCCAAGGCCTTGCAAGACGTCGCCCAGAAACGTTCCGGGTGCAGCGTTGTCGGTGTCGCTGTCGCCTGCTGACGGCAATGTCTGATCCGCTGCCAGCCGGATGCCTGAAAACTGCCAGCGGGCCGATGGCGGAAAGAAATTCCGGTAACTGGCGCGGATGTGGTCTTGCGGCGTGGCACATGATCCGCCGCGCAGTACCATCTGGCCGGACATGAACTTGCCGTTGTATTCACCGACCGCCCCTTCGGTTATGCTGAATCCGGGATAGGCGGCATAGGCGCTTTGCGTCCATTCCCAGACATCACCGAACATCTGCACCAGTCCTTTGCTTGGGGCCGGCATCGGGTGAAACACCCCGGCATCGGCAAAATGGCCTGTCGGTTCAATGGCGGCGGCGATCACTTCCCACTCTGCCTCGCTGGGCAGTCTGGCCCCGGCCCATCTGGCGTAGGCATCGGCTTCGTAATAGCTGACGTGGCAGACCGGTGAGTCCGGATCGACCGGGCGCAGACCGGAAAGGGTGAAAATCTTCCATGTACCGGCATCATCTCGGTGCCAGTATTCAGGGCCGTTCCAGCCCTCTTCCTGGCATTTGGCCCAGCCGTCAGAGAGCCATAACTCGGCTTTTTGATAACCACCGTCCTCAATAAAGCGGATGTATTCGCCATTGGTCACCGGGTGCGTCGCCAGCCGAAATGGTTCAAGCCAGACCTTGTGCCGTGGCCCTTCGCAGTCGAAGGCAAAGCTGTCAGCCTTGTGGCCGATTTCGAGCAGGCCGCCCGGATGCGCAATCCAGGCACCTTCGCGGTTGCGGGTTGCATCGTGCGGACAGGGCCGGTGATAGGCGGGGAAAAGCGGATTGATCGAAAGGGCGTGCTTGATGTCGGTCAGCAGCAGTTCCTGATGCTGCTGTTCGTGATTAAGGCCAAGCTCGATCAGTTTCAGAACGTCATGAGCCGGGGTCGTTGCCAGGAATGTCTTCATCGCCGTATCGACATGCGTACGGTAGGCATGAATGTCCGAGAGCGGCGGTCTGGTCAACATGCCGCGTTTAGGCCGGGCATGGCGGGCACCGATTTGCTCGTAATAGGAATTGAACAGGTAATTGTAAGCCGGATCGAACGCGGCATATTCATCTGCAAAGCTTTTCAGAATAAAGCTTTCGAAAAACCAGGTGGTATGCGCCAGATGCCATTTGCTCGGGCTGGTGTCGGGCATCGACTGGATGCACTGGTCTTCGGCGCTGAGCGGCTTCGCCAATTGCTCGGTGCGTTCACGCACCAGGGCATAGCGCCGGGCAATGTCGATGCTTTTCAGTTTGCTTTGGCCTTGTGCCGGCTGCATCGGCATGCGGTTTCCTCTCAATCGGGGTAATATATTAGCCTGATAGAACAGCTTTGTGCACCCCGCGCACATAACAAGTTCGTGACACTTGTATTATGTATTATGGGGGACTGACGATTTCCGTTTTGAAATCGCCGGGCGAGACGATTTCAAGAACTTCAAAATCTTCGGAACAGGCGATCTCGCGGTGACGGATGCCGGGCCGCTGGTTGATGAAATCACCTTTTTCGATGCGGTGGATGCCTTCGCCTTCGTATTCGAACTCGGCCCAGCCGTTGAGGACCAGAACAACCTGAAAGGTGCAGTGATGCATATGCCACTGCTGCACCTCGTCCGGGTTGGTGCGTCCGTTGGCGCGTATGATATGGGCGACGTAATCACCGTTGGTGGACTGTTTGACGCCAAGATCGCGGTAATCGAAGATATCCCTGAGGCCGGGCGTCCATACCGCATCGGTGGCCTTGCTGTGGCTGAATGTCCAGTTTTTCGTCATGATCCTGTTTCCTCCGATAGCATATGGTGCCGATACTTCATGGCGACAATGGCGATTTGTCCGGCGCTTCGCTGCCGCAATCCGTATTCAAACAGCTTCACCGGCGGCATAGCCGCTGGCCCAGGCCCATTGGAAATTATAACCGCCGAGCCAGCCGGTGACGTCGACTGCTTCACCGATCACAAACAGGCCATGCACGGTTTTGGCCTGCATGGTTTTTGATGACAGATAATCGGTGTCGATGCCGCCCAATGTCACTTCGGCCTTGGCATAGCCCTCGCTGCCGGTGGGGATCAACTGCCAGGCATTCAATTTGCCGCCGAACGCTCTGAGATCACGGTCCGTGATTTCGTTGACGGGTCGGTCGGGCAGATGGGCTTCGGCAAGGGCATCGGCCAGCCGCCCGGGCAGGATTCGGGCCAGAATGTTCTTGGCCTTCATCTTCGGGTTTTCCTTTTTCTGACCGAGCAGGTAATCGGCGGCATCCAGATCAGGCAGGATATTCAGCGTGATCGGTTCGCGTTCGCGCCAATAGGATGAAATCTGCAGGATCGCCGGGCCGGACAGGCCCCGGTGTGTCAGCAGCATCGCTTCCCGGAACGATTTTTTGCCGGCCGATGCTATACACGGCATGGCAATACCGCTGAGCGGCTGCATCAGTTCGAGGTCTTCCGGACCGACTTTCAGGGGAACCAGGGCCGGGCGGACGTTCGTCTGTTTGAGGCCAAATTGCCTGGCGATGCGGTGTGTGAAATCAGTAGCGCCCATTTTCGGAATGGACAGGCCGCCGGTTGCCAGCACCAGCGCCGGTGCTTCGAAGTCATCTTTGTCTGTGACGATGCGAAAGCGATCGCTTCTGGAAACGTCGCTAACGGAGTGGTTGAGGCGAATATCAACTTTTGCATTTCGGCATTCCCTGAGCAGCATCTCGACAACCGCACCGGCCCTGCCGTCGCAGAACAACTGGCCCAGGGTCTTTTCGTGCCAGGCAATGTCATGCCTGTTGATCAGGCTGATAAAATCTTCCGGGGTGTAACGGGCCAGCGCGGATTTGGCGAAGTGCGGATTGCCTGAGATAAAATTTTCCGGTCGGCAATGAATATTGGTGAAGTTGCAGCGACCGCCCCCGGAAATCAGGATCTTCTTGCCCGCAGCATCGGCGTGGTCCAGCAAAAGCACGCTGCGCCCCCTGGCACCGGCCGTCATTGCGCACATCATGCCGGCGGCACCGGCACCGATAACAATGACGTCGAACATCTGTGCGGCGCGCTGGTTCATGGATTTCGCATCCGATCTTTAATTCTGAATAGACGGTGAATGAACCGTACGCCGGTATCTCTTTCGGATAAAATAATCGTCGGCTCTGCAAATTTCCTGTTGGAACATTGCAATTGAATACCCAAATCATGAGCAGATTGCTATTCTGATCATTGGCTTTCCGGAGGCAGCTTAGAAATCCAGATAAATTCCAACAAACAGTCACCGCACTGTGTGTAAGACGCTTTAAACTAATTGCGCTGCCACAGTCGGTTATTCAGGGAGGAAACATGACTGATAAAAAATACAACGTTCTTATATTGGGCGCGTCTTATGGCTCGCTGCTGGCGACTAAATTGTTGCTGGCGGGGCACAACACCACACTGATTTGTCTGCCGGCAGAGGTGGAACTGATCAACAAGGACGGTATTCATGTTCGCATGCCGATCCGTGGCCGTGACGATCTGGTGGAAATCCATTCCGCCGATGCACCCGGAAAGCTGGCTGCTGCCGGACCGGGCGATGTCGATCCCAAGGACTTCGATCTGGTGGCACTGGCCATGCAGGAGCCGCAGTACCGCTCACCGGGCGTGCGCGAGCTGCTTGAGGCCGTTGCCAAATCAGGCGTGCCGTGCATGTCGATCATGAACATGCCGCCGCTGCCGTATCTGCTTCGGCTGCCCGGCATTCAGGCCGATGCGATCCGTCACTGCTATACCGATCCGACGGTGTGGGATGCGTTCGACAGCGATCTGATGACCCTGGCCAGTCCCGATCCGCAGGCTTTTCGCCCGCCGGAAGAACCGGTCAACGTGCTGCAGGTCAGCCTGCCGACCAATTTCAAGGTCGCGCGATTTGTTTCAGACGAACACACCGCGATGTTGCGTCAGATCGATCAGGACATCATGGATATCCGATTTGATCCGGGTGACGGTGTGCCGATCGAACTGCCGGTTAAGCTCAAAGTGTACGAGTCCGTTTTCGTGCCGCTGGCCAAGTGGGCCATGCTGATGACCGGCAACTATCGCTGTGTGCAGGAAGATCAGGCCCGCTCGATCAAGGACGCCGTACATTCAAACCTTGAGGCTTCGAAAGAGGTCTATGCCTGGGTACACAAGGTGTGCGAGACCCTGGGCGCGAATCCCGACGACATGGTGCCGTTCGAGAAATACGCGAATGCCGCGCAAGGCCTGTCAAAGCCGTCGTCTGCGGCGCGCGCGCTGTTTGCCGGGGCTCCGAACATCGAGCGCCTCGATTTGCTGGTCAAAACCCTGTCGGACGGTATCGGCATGTATTCAAGCATGGTCGATGAAACCGTGGCGCTGGTGAACAAGCGCCTGGAAGCCAACCGTTCGACAAAAAGCTGATCCCTGACGGACCCTGACCGTCACTCGGGCGGCGTCTGTTGGCTTTTGGCATGCAGACGCCGCCTTTTTTGTTCACGCTCAACCGTCGCCCGAGCCGCTGGCACCACCATCAATCGGATGCTGGCCCTTACTCAGAGGCTAAAAGGCAATTAGCCCTATGCCGGGACAAGTGCGATGCTACCAAAGGAAATGGGTGCGCAGGATAATCGTTGACGGAAAAACAAAAATATGAAAAATTAGGACATAATGTCTCATTAATGAATATTATTGATTAATAAAAACACACATAGGATCAACCGTGTCGGTGGTCATTTTGGTGATTGCCGGTACAGCAGGAAATTCGGGAAACAAGGAAAATCATCATGAAAATGACCACTGAGGAAGCCTTCGTCAAAGTGCTGCAGAAGCACGGCATTGAACACGCATTCGGTATTATCGGATCGGCAATGATGCCGGTATCCGATCTTTTCCCGAAGGCCGGGATCATGTTCTGGGACTGCGCACATGAGTGTAATGCCGGTATGATGGCGGACGGGTTCACCCGTTCCAGCGGCAAGATGAGCATGATGATCGCGCAAAACGGTCCGGGCATCACCAACTTTGTGACGCCGGTAAAGACCGCGTACTGGAACCATACACCGTTGCTTCTGGTGACGCCGCAGGCGGCCAACAAGACCATCGGTCAGGGCGGTTTTCAGGAAATCCCGCAGATGAAACTGTTCGAGGAGATGGTCTGTTATCAGGAAGAAGTGCGTGATCCGACGCGCATCGCCGAAGTGCTGAACCGCGTGATCGAGCAGGCCTGGCGTGGCAGTGCGCCGGCGCAGATCAACGTGCCGCGCGACTTCTGGACCCAGGTCGTCGATATTGAAATTCCGGACACCGTCAAGCTGGAACGTCCAGCCGGTGGTGCCCAGGCCATTGCCGATGCGGCGAAACTGCTGTCGGAAGCAAAATTCCCGGTCATCCTCAACGGTGCCGGTGTGGTGCTGTCGGGCGGCATTCCGGCATCCGCCGCTCTGGCCGAAAAGCTCAGTGCGCCGGTCTGCTGCGGCTACCAGCACAACGATGCCTTCCCCGGATCGCACCCGCTGTCGGTCGGCCCGCTTGGCTACAACGGCTCAAAGGCGGCGATGGAGCTGATTTCCAAAGCCGACGTCGTACTGGCACTCGGTACCCGCCTGAACCCGTTCTCGACGCTGCCTGGCTACGGCATCGATTACTGGCCGAAGGGCGCCAAGGTGATCCAGGTCGACATGAACGCTGACCGCATCGGTCTGACCAAAAAAGTGACCGTCGCCATTCAGGGCGACGCCAAGCTGGTTGCGGAGAACCTGCTTGAACAACTGGCTGCGACGGCTGGGGACAATGGCCGCAAGGACCGAGAAGCCCTGATCCACCAGACCCGCTCGGCATGGCAGCAGCAATTGTCGTCGATGGATCACGAAGACGATGATCCGGGCACGACGTGGAACGAACGCGCCCGCAACCGCGAGCCGGAACGCATGTCGCCGCGTAAGGCATGGCGCGCCATCCAGGCGGCAATGCCGAAAGACGTGATCATATCTTCCGACATCGGCAACAACTGTGCCATCGGCAACGCCTATCCGACCTTTGAGCAGGGCCGTCGTTATCTGGCACCGGGTCTGTTTGGGCCTTGCGGTTACGGTCTGCCGTCGATTGTCGGTGCCAAGATCGCACGTCCGGATATGCCGGTTATCGGTTTTGCCGGTGACGGTGCATTTGGTATCTCCATGAACGAGATGACGGCGATTGGTCGCGATCCGTGGCCGCCGATCACGATGATCATCTTCCGCAACTACCAGTGGGGTGCGGAAAAACGTAACACGACGCTGTGGTATGCCGATAACTTTGTCGGCACCGAGCTTAATCTCGATGTGCAGTATGCCAAGATCGCCGAAGCCTGTGGGCTGAAGGGTGTTCAGGTCACGTCGATGGAGGAACTGACCGAGCAGCTTGCAGCAGCGGTCGATGCGCAAATGAACAAAGGCGTCACCACGTTCATCGAAGTGGTTCTGAACCAGGAACTGGGTGAGCCGTTCCGTCGCGACGCCATGAAGACACCGGTTGAAGTGGCCGGTATCAATCCCGCCGACATGCACCCGCAGACGGGAGCCTGAAAGTCCGGGGCCTGATCCTGATCAGGCCGCAAGGATCGAAAAGAGCATGATCAGGCCCGGGGCATCACGCCTCGGGCCTTTTCGATTCCGGCTGCGACTGCTCTAATCGGGCTGATGATGGTAGAGGGCCATCATTGTTCTGAAATGCCGGCGCGGGGGGCCATGCAGTTCGCACATACAGAAATTGCCGGTTATCGATGGGTTTCTAATCCCAACGATCAATACATCGGAAAATCGTTGCAGACATACGGCGAATGGTCGTATGGCGAAATCGTTCTGCTTTCCAGATACCTGGCCCCTGATGCGAGGATTGTCGAAGTCGGTGCTAACATCGGCGCCCATACCGTACCGCTGGCGCGGCTTGTCCCGGATGGACATGTGATCGCCTTTGAGCCGCAAAGGCTGTGTTTTCAGATGCTGTGTGCCAACGCCATCAACAATGATTGCATCAACATAACGCCTTACAACATGGCGGTCGGTAATGCTGCGGGCAGCGTCCAAATGGCCGACATCGATCCCCGCAAGCTATTCAATTTCGGCGGTATCGGTGTTGCGCAGGACACGATCAAACCCGCATCGGCGGCACTGCATGGGGAGACGCCGGTGGTCCGGCTTGATGACATGATCGGTGACGCTTTTCCGGTCAACCTGATCAAGTGTGATGCCGAGGGTATGGAACTCAACGTCATTCAGGGGGCCGCGTCACTGATCGCAAAACACAAACCGATCCTTTATCTCGAAGATGACCGGACGGCGCTGTCACAAGCCCTTTACGAGGCCGTCCGAGGAATGGGCTATGAAGTGTGGTGGCACCCGGTGCCGTTGTTCCGGGCGGATAATCTGGCCGGTAACGATGAGAATATATTCGGACGGATTTATTCCTTGAGCCTGTTCTGTTGTCATCCGTCCAGGCCCCTCGATTTAACCGAATTGCAGAAAATAGAGCGCTTCGAAGATCACCCGCTTGTCGGCCGCTTGTCGCCAGACAGATCGTGTTGATGCTTTTCAAGCGATCCGCTCAACCCTAGTATTTTGTTAACGTCGGAAAAAACCGGTGATGCTTGGGAGCAAAATGGAAACATTCGATTACGTCATCGTCGGTGCCGGCTCGGCGGGCAGTGTGTTGGCCAACCGGCTCGGCGAAGACCCGTCGGTTCGCATTTGCGTACTGGAAGCAGGGCCTGCCGATCTCAGCCCGTTTATCCATATTCCGGCCGGCTTCATCTACACCATCAAAGATCCGAAAATTAACTGGTTGTATGAAACCGAGCCGACCGAATGGACGGCGGGGCGCGCCATCCAGCAGCCGCGCGGTAAGACGCTTGGCGGTTCCAGTTCGATCAACGGACATATCTATACCCGCGGCAACCGCATGGATTACGACGGCTGGGCGCAGCGCGGCAATCAGGGCTGGGGCTATGCCGATGTGCTGCCCTATTTCCGACGCTCCGAGCGCCGGGTCGGCGAGGGGGATGATACATTCCGGGGCCGCGAAGGGCCGCTGACCGTCACCGACATCGACTGGTCACACCCGCTGACGGATGCTTTTATCGAAGGGGTGCAGACCATCGGCATTCCGAAAGCCATTGACTATAACGGTGCCAAGCAGGAAGGGGTGACGTATTCGCAGCGGACGATTGCCAACGGTCGGCGCATGTCCGCAGCCAGAGCTTTCCTGCGTCCGGCCATGAAGCGCGGCAATGTCCGCGTCATCACCAATGCCCATGCCACGCGCATCTTGCTTGAAGGCAAACGCGCCGTCGGGATTGAATATAAAAAGGGTGGACGTAATGGCAAGACGCTGCAGGTCATGGCCAGCCGCGAGGTCATCCTGTCCGGTGGCACCATCAACTCACCGCAGTTGCTTCAGGTTTCCGGGATCGGCGCACCCGACTTCCTGCAGAAGCTCGGTATTGAGGTCAGGCATGCACTGCCGGGCGTCGGGGAAAACCTGCGCGATCATTACGCGCCCAGATTCACGGCCCGGGTCAAAAACATCGACAGCCTGAATGAAAAAGCCAGTGGCCTGAAATTGCTGGGTGAAATCGCCAAATGGGGCCTGACGCGCAAGGGTATTCTCTCGCTCAGCCCGACATTGGTCTATTGTTTCTGGCGCTCCAATCCCGATCTCGACAACAGCGATGTGCAATTCACCTTCACGCCGGCCAGCTACAAGGAAGGTGTGCAGTCCGAGCTTGATGATTTCCCCGGCATGACCATTGCTTCATGGCAGCAGCGTCCGGAAAGCAGCGGGTACGTTCGGGCACGCTCAGCCGACCCGTTCGAAAAACCGGTCATACAACCGCGCTATCTGGAACATGAAACCGACCGCCAGGTATTGCTTGCGGGCATGAAACTGGCCCGGCGCATGATCCTGACGGAACCGATGAAGCCCTATTTTGATCACTGGATCTATCCGGGCGAGGATGTGCAGTCCGATGACGAGTTGCTGCAGGTCGCCAAGGAACGCGGCACGACGACGTTTCATCCGATGGGCACCTGCCGCATGGCTCCCCGCACGGACCCGACGGCGGTGGTCGATGACCGGCTCAGGGTTTACGGACTGGAAGGGCTCAGGGTCGTCGATGCGTCTGTGATGCCGATGATGCCGTCGGCAAACCTGAATGCGCCGACCATCATGATCGCCGAAAAAGCCGCTGATATGATCCGGGGCAAGGAGCCACCGGAGCCGGTGATCCTCAAGGACTGAGGCTCAGTTGTCGCCCGGCACGCCATAGCTCGGCGCCACTTCGGGGTCGAGGGCACGGGTCACGTAATCGTCCATCTGCGGCTTGAAGCGAGCCCACAGTTTGTCGAGCTCCGTAATCGGGCATCCATCCGTCCAGTCGATACGCAGATCGACAATCGGCCATGTTACCCGGTCGACGACTTTCATGCCGACCGAATGGATCGGTCCCGCCTCGCCACCCGCTTCCAGTCCGGCCCGAATCGCATCGAGCAGGCGGTCACCAAGATGCATGGCGGCGTTTTCTGTTTCTTCAAAGGCATTGATCATGGCGCGGGGGAC
>JBBDOA010000167.1:0-54222 GCA_040877275.1 Rhodospirillales bacterium
ATCAACTTCATGAAAAGTGCCTTCGAGCGCGTCGATTACGAGGGTGGGGACTTGTGGCAACGCGAATAGCTCACGCCATGCCAGAGACTGCGCTAGCGAAGGATAAAAATCACTAGGCTGTAGATCGATTTGCTCGTACGGGCTGTAGCGTTGGCAGTCGATGGTTGCCGCGAAATCGGTCGCCAATTCAATCGCGGACGCCCACTCGAGTTCCGGTTGCGCTGCCAAGCACACCTTGTTTAAATGCCTCATCGACAAAGACAATAGCCATCCGAACGGAATCGCCGGTTCAGCCACTTGATGAACGCCTGGCACCCAGTCTCCAAACAACCACATGCCATCGTGAACTCGATTGGACTCACGAAAAATTCGACAAATTTGTTGCAAACAATTAAGCCCGCCGATTTTAGCTAAATGGGCGTCAATCTTTCTACAAATATTTTCTCGCGAGTCCTCGCCGATGTGAGGGCCGTAAGCCCCAATGAGTACATCATAGCCCTTGTTTTTTAATCTTAAGCACGCAGATCCAACGTATGACTCGCGACCTAACCTATCCGACATGTCAGAAATATCACTAAGTGGGTCTATTCGTTCCGCGCTTTTGCGGATCGCACATTTCCATGCCTCGGCATTGCCCAAATCTGCGTACCGATTACTCCAATCCAATTCGGCGTGAACCTGTTGAATAGCTGATGCCGCTTCATCGCTCGCATCTCCAAGAATGCACGCAATCGCGACCGATCTCGATAAACGCCGAATTTCGGGAGCGAACAAACCATCAGTTTGTGGTCTCAATGCCCCTCGCTCTTGAGGGCCATCTGCACCTTCCGCCATGACCTCATCATGGATTCTTAAGAAACGTTCCAAATCGTCGTTCTGTAACACCGGGCAAACTCTTTATTTTTCGAAATATATGGCAACCGCATATAAAAATTATATGAAGCGTTAGACACGGCCATACCACGTTCCTTTCCCAACCCCATGCCGGGTCAGGTGATTGGCTGAAACCAGAGCTTGTAGATGCTTCTTCACTGTATTGCGATTTGCTCCGGTCAGTTTAACCACCTGTGCAATCGTGAGCCTGCCATGTTCCTTGGCGAGTTCGAATATCTCCAACGATAGTGTCGGCAGGCTATCCGCCATGAGACGCTCGCGTTCGATTTTTTTCTGCAAGCGCTCTTTTTGTTTTTCCAGGGCACGCAGGAAATAAAGCACCCACGGCGTCCACTCCGGTTTTTCGTTCTGGATCGTGCCCTGCGTCTGGCGCAGTGCCAGATAGTAGTTTTCCTTGGTTTGCTCAATCACGCTGTCCAGCGATGCGTATGGCACATAGGCATAGCCGCTGCGCAACAAAAGCAGTGTCGTCAGAACACGCGATAACCTGCCATTGCCATCCTGAAACGGATGGATGGCCAGAAACATCACCACGAATATCGAGATGACGAGAAGCGGATGAAGTTGGTTTTCGTCTAAAGCAGTCTTCGTCCATTCGACAAGTTCGCGCATCTTCTGCGGCGTATCGAAGGGTGTGGCTGTCTCGAAAATGACCCCGATCTCATTGCCATCCTGATCAAAGGCGCTGACATTGTTCGGATTGGTCTTGTACGCGCCGCGATGGCGTTCATCCTTCGCGCTATGAACAAGCAAATCCCGGTGAAGCTGTTTTATATGGTTCTCGGTAATCGCAATGGCATCCGAATGCGCGAATACGGTTTCCATCACTTCCGCATACCCGGCGACTTCCTGCTCATCCCGTGTGTCGAATTTTCTGATCTCGATGTTGGAGAGAAGCCGCTCGACTTCTTTATCCGAGAGCCTGCTGCCTTCGATGCGGGTGGACGAGCCGACGCTTTCTATTGTCGCCACGCGGCGCAGCGCCGACAGGCGTTCGGGCGCAAGCGTACCTAGTGCTCGCCATGCCCCCTTGAACTCATCCAACTCGGCAATGAGGGAGAGGATTTCCGGGGTGATCGAAAGGTAATCGGTCTTAATGCTCATATCCAATAATATACCCATAAATACCCGAAAGGGCAACTATTGAGCCTGAATATCCAAAATCATACCCATAAATATCTTTATCGGCTGAAGGAGCCAAGAACACGGCGGGTCTGTAAGCCGTTCGGCCCCACGTCTCATCCGTTCCTGCTGCCTGTACCTCCTGCCCATTTCACTTCTGCGTTATGGATCGATTCCCGGATTTATTTAAGCTACGCTGCAATCGGGGCAGGCAAATGCGGCGGGGTATCGTGTCCAGGAAACAACGGCACACCATCAGTTCCGATGTCGACGATATGGATTTCGTCCAATCGAGCCTTGATGCCATGGGCCAGGGCCTGAGCGTTACCCGTTTCCTCAACGGCGAATTGCAGGTCGTCATATGCAATACCCGGTTTATCGAACTCCTCGATTTTCCTGACGAATTCGGCACCCTGCCGCGCCCGTTCGCAGACTTTATCCGCTATAACGCCGAGCGGGGTGAATACGGCCCGGGCGACATGGACCAGCAGGTCCGTGACCGGGTCGATCAGGCCCGCAAATACCTGCCCCACAAGTTCAAGCGTATCCGACCCGACGGCACCGTCATTGAAATCGTCGGCAAGCCGCTTTTGAATGCCGACGGTTTTGTTTCCACCTATAGCGATGTGACCGGGCAGAGCCTTGTCGAGTCCTACAGCGAGCTGCTTATGCAGGCGCTTGACCGCACCAGCGCCGGCATCGCGATTTTCGATCCGGACGATAACCTCGTCCTTACCAACAGTACCGCTCGAGAGGTCAATCCGTTCGTCACCGGCCACAGCATGCCCGGTTTCGGTTTTGCGGATTGGGGCCGTGCCATGATCGATAACAATATGCTTGCCGGCATCAAGGGCCGGGAAGAGGCATGGCTCAGGGCCTGGAACAGCCAGCGCGACAAACCGCGAGGCGGCCTTGAAACGGAACGTACCGACGGCACCTGGCGACTGATCGACGTCATCATTCTGCAAAGCGGCCATACCGTCATGGTCAGCAACGAAGTCACCGAACTGAAAAAAGCCCAGATCGGGCATATCAACGCCAAGGAGGAAGCCGAACTGGCGAACCGTGCCAAAACAGACTTCCTGGCGAATATGTCGCATGAATTGCGGACCCCGCTGAATTCGATCATCGGCTTTTCGGAATTACTGATCTCGCTCGATATCGCGATACTGGGCATGAGCCGCGCCAATGAATATCTGGGCGACATCAACCGTTCAGGCCGTCATCTGCTGCGACTGATCTCGGATATCCTCGACATTTCAAAAATCGAAGTCGGCGAGTTAAAACTGGACGAGGAAGCGCTCTGCCTGCGTGAACTCAGCGAAGAATGCATGCGCATGATCAAGGAACGGGCACGCCGCGCCGGCACCAGGATCGAGAACCATGAAAGGCCGCCAAAAGTCCGATTGTATGCCGACGAGACCCGGATCAAGCAGATCATTCTCAATCTGCTGACCAATGCCATAAAGTTTACCAGCAGTGGCGGCGTCGTTTCGATGAGCTGGCAACATAATGACAACGGCTCGATCACCCTGAAAGTCGCCGATACCGGCACCGGCATGGCCATGGAAAATATCAAGATCGCACTGGAGCCCTTCGGCCAGGTTGCAAATTCGATGACGCGCGAGCATGAGGGCGCGGGCCTTGGCCTACCGCTCAGCCGCCGGCTGGCTGAATTGCATCAGGCCGAACTCGTTATCGAAAGTGAAATAGGCAAAGGCACCATCGTCTTTGTCACGTTTCCGGCCGAGCGGGTCATTACCGATTTTGACCCTGATTGAGATAAAAAAAATCCCACGTATCGGGTGGGGGGATATCGATATTTCGCTATCATATGCCGAGTTTCAGCGTTAATGGCGATGCAAGGAGACCCATATGACAGCGCTTAGAGCGGCGGATCCGATGCCCGGTGAACCATCCACGACACAGGCCAGGCTTTACCGGCAAATCGCCCGGGCCATTGAGTATATTGCTGAAAACCGTCTGGGGCAGCCCGAACTGGATGATGTCGCCCGGCACATCGGCATGAGCCCGCATCACCTGCAAAGAACCTTCAGCGACTGGGCCGGGGTCAGCCCGAAGAAATTCCTGAAAGCCCTGACCCTGCAGGAAGCGAAAGCACGGCTTCGCGCACAGGCAAGTGTTCTCGATACCGCCTATGATGCCGGGCTGTCCGGCCCCGGCAGGCTCCACGATCTGTTCGTTTCCATCGATGCGGTGACGCCCGGCGAATTCAAGTCCAGAGGCGAAGGCATGATCCTGCGCTACGGCTATCACCCCTCGCCCTTTGGTGAATGCCTGATCGTCGTCAACGAGCGCGGCCTGACCGGCATTTCGTTTGTCATCGCTGACCGCCAAAGCGCCCTGGCCGAACAAGGCTCCGGGTGGGAAAATGCGACCTGGATCAAGGACGAAAAAGCAACCACATCCTATGCCGAGCGGGCATTTTGCCTCAAGGCACCAAAGCACACATTAAATCTGCTGCTCAGGGGATCGCCATTCCGCGTCAAGGTCTGGGAAGCACTACTGCGCATACCGGAAGGCAGCGTCGTGTCCTATGGTGCGCTGGCCGAACAGATCGGCAGACCCGGCTCGGCTCGCGCCGTTGCCGGTGCCATCGCCAAAAACCTGATCGGCTATACCATTCCCTGCCACCGGGTCATTCGCGACAACGGCATGATCTCCGGCTATCGCTGGGATCCGGTCCGTAAAATGGCGATGCTCGGCCTGGAAGCCGCAAAACGGGCCGACACGGGGCTGGTATCCGAAGCCCTCGCTCCCTAAGTTGTCAGGAACGCATTCAACGGGAGGAGCTTTTTTCATGAGATACCTGCATACGATGATCCGCATTTCGGATGTCGACGCATCGCTGAAATTCTATTGTGATCTGCTTGGGCTCAAGGAAATGCGCCGCAGCGACCGGCCAGAGCACGGTTATATGCTGATTTTCCTTGCCGCCGAAGAAACCCCCGACGCGGAAATCGAACTGACCTACAATTATGATCCCGAAGAATATGACGGCGGCCGCAATTTCGGCCATCTCGCCTTCAGGGTCGAAAACATTTACGCACTGTGCCAGCGCTTGCAGGATGGCGGCGTCACCATCAACCGCCCGCCCCGCGACGGCCGCATGGCGTTCGTGCGCTCGCCGGACGGTATATCCATCGAACTGTTGCAGCAGGGCGACGCCCTGCCGCCGGCCGAGCCCTGGGCATCCATGGAAAATACCGGTAAATGGTAAACCGCTAAGCTGTTTCCGGCTTTGAAATAAGGATCAGGGTTTCAGGCGTGAACGGCGCGTTTCCCGGCGCGGGTTGCCCCCGGCAGCAACCCGCCGTTTGCGGACGGCATCAAGAATGGCCAGCCTGGTCTCGGAATCCGCCCGCCCCCAGATCGCGATTTCATCGCGCGTGCGATAACACCCGGTGCAATAGCCGCTGCTGCCGTCAAGCTGGCAAATGCTGATGCAGGGGCTTTCGATGTGTTGCGGTTGGTCCATGATGTCCTGTAACCTGCTCATTCGGGATTAAAGATCATCGCCCAGGATTGCAAGGGGTGCCTTTTCCGTATCGCCCGACGCCATCATCTGTTTATAATTTAATTATGACAACACTTCCAAATGATGGTCCAGACCTGCTGGACCCGGATGACCCGCCCCCGTTCGAGGTTATCAACCGCGAAGGTGGGGCCCATATGCTGCTGGTCTGCGATCATGCCGGCCGTGCTGTGCCCAGGGCACTGGATCACCTCGGGCTATCGGCCGAAACCTTCGACAAGCATATTGCCTATGATATCGGCGCTGCCGCCGTCACACGCGGTCTGGCTGAGCGCCTTGATGCCCAGGCGGTATTGGCCGGATATTCAAGGCTGGTCATCGACGTCAACCGGCCGCCGGGCCATCCGCAAAGCATTGTTCCCGAAAACGACAGCATTCCCGTTCCGGCAAATCAGGATCTGCCGCAAATCGCCCGACGCCAGCGCGTGCGCCAGATTTTTGAGCCTTACCACGATGCCGTAAACCGGGCGCTGGCCAGACTTTGGGACCGGGGTCCGGCACCGGCGATCCTGTCGGTGCACAGCTTCAGCCCTGCGTTTGGCGGCAAACCGCGGCCCTGGGATATTGGTGTGTTATGGAACCGCGATCCGCGCATTGCCGTGCCGCTGATGGAGCATCTTGAACGGTTCGAACTTCGCGTCGGTGATAACGAGCCTTATTCCGGGCACGATCTGGCCTATACCATCGACATGCACGGGGCGGCTTCCGGCATCGCCAATTGCGCCATCGAAATCAATCAGGACCAGATCAGGGATTCCGGCGGCGTGCTGCGCTGGGTCGATATCCTGTCGGAATGCATTCTGCCGATCTTCGACATGCCCGGCCTGCATCGGGTTGAACGATTCTGATGGTCGGAGGCGGACCCGGTCTGACGGTTGGCATCGAAGAGGAATATCTGCTGGTTGATGCCCGGACCCGGGCGCTGGCAACCGACCCGCCCAGAGAAATGTTCGATGCCTGCCAGAAGCGCCTTGGCGATCAGGTCGCGCACGAGTTTCTGAAATCCCAGATTGAGGTCAATACCAGGGTCGCGCGCTCGGTGCCCGAAGCCGTTGAAATGCTGGCCGAACTGCGCACAACCGTCATCGAGATCGCCGCCGGGTTCGATCTGATACCGATTGCCGCGTCGACACATCCGTTTTCGCATTGGTCCGATCAGGCCTTCACCGATCAGGAGCGCTATACGACAATCGCCAACGATTTTCAGGCCGTTGTCCGCCGCCTGGTGATCTGTGGCATGCATGTTCATGTCGGCATCGAGGATGACGAGCTGCGTATCGATCTGATGAATCAGGTCCGGTATTTCCTGCCGCATCTGCTGGCCTTGACCACGTCTTCGCCGTTCTGGCAGGGCCAGAACACGGGGCTTAAATCTTATCGATTGAGCGTCTGGGACGAAATGCCCCGAACCGGCCTGCCCAATGCTTTTGACAGTTATGCCGAATACCAGCGCCACGTCACGACACTGGTCAATGCCGGTATCATCGAGGATGCCACAAAACTGTGGTGGGATATCCGTCCGAGTGCCCGCTACCCGACCCTGGAAATGCGCATTGCCGACGTCTGCACCTATATCCATGACGCGGCCTCGGTGGCGGCGCTGTATTGCTGTATTCTCAGGATGTTATGGCGTCTGAAGACGCACAATCAGCGCTGGCGCCAGTACGCGGTGATGCTGGTTGCCGAAAACCGCTGGCGGGCGCAACGCTACGGCCTGGATGAAGGGCTGGTTGACTTCGGTCGCGGCAAGATCGTTGCCTGCGCCGATCTGATTGAGGAACTGATCGCGCTTGTCGGCGAGGATGCCGAAGCGCTGAATTGTGCCGATGAGATTGTTAACCTTAGAAAGATCGCTGCGCGTGGCACAAGCGCGCACAGGCAGGTCCGCTGCTACGAGAAAGCGCTGCAGACCGGGTCGGACAAGGACGCCGCATTGGTCGCAGTTGTCGATCATTTAATCGCAGAAACCCGGGACTTTTCAGCGCTATCGGAAAAATAGGTACAGCGACTGACCCGATTATTGTATGATTTTGAGCGCGTCTATAATACTGTAACGTTCCTTTGATATAGTCCACGGATTCCAGAAGGGAGACGTAACGTGGTTAAAATCGTTTGGAAAGATTACGTACTTGAGCAGATGCATTGGGCTGAACGGCTTTTTGTGCTGGCAACCGATACGGATAACACCCTCGATAGTCGGATGCTGCAGTATGCAGAGCGGGCACTTGAAAACGCCCAGATGGCCCGGAAAGCGCCCAGCTGAATCCATTTGCTCAACGCGATCTTCTGGTCGCAGACAAAGTCGTCGCATAAGCCCGGCACGATAATGTCTGTTTGGCGATGTTTATTGTCATTGCATCGTGATACAACATGATAAATCCTGGCTAATCTCCCGTCATGACAATACCCAAGCGAAATTTCCTGTTTTTGAACATTGGTCATCTGCTTGACCACTTTTTCATGCTTATCTTCACCACCGCCGTGTTGACGATGGAAAGTGAATTTGCCGATTCTTACGGACGGCTATTGCTTTTGACCACATGGAGCTTCTTTTTCTTCGGTGGTGCCTCCCTCCCGGCAGGATGGCTTGGTGACCGCTGGAGCCGCCGTGGCATGATGCTGATTTTTTTCATCGGCATCGGCGCGGCTTCGGTACTGACCGGTTTTGCCAAGGATCCGCTGCACGTTGAAATCGGCCTGGCACTGATCGGTGTTTTTGCCGCGATCTATCATCCGATCGGCCTCGCGCTGGTGGTTGAAGATGCCACCCGCGTCGGTCGCGCCCTGGCCATCAATGGCGTGTGGGGCAACATGGGGGTTGCTCTGGCCGCCCTGACCACGGGGGCCATCGCCGATCTGTATGGCTGGCGCATGGCGTTTATCATACCCGGCATCATCGCTATCGGTATCGGCGTCTGTTATGGTCTGCATCTGCTGTCGGGCGTTGCCACCGATGCCCAGGGTACCGGCAAGAAAGCACCGCCGAAAGTCCCGGTGTCCGTGCAGAAACGGGTTTTCCTGTTTCTCATTGTAGCACCTTTGGTCGGCGGTCTGATTTTCCAGGCAACGACGATTTCGCTGCCGAAAATCATGGATGAACGCCTGGCGCAAATGCTGCATGGAACTTCCGAAATCGGTATCATTACGGCCCTTATTTTCGCCTGCGCCGCTTTTGCGCAACTGGTGGTCGGCGAACTGCTTGACCGGTATCCGACCAAGCGCATCTATCTGGGCCTCGTCTTCGCACAATTGATCATGTGTTCGCTGGCAATCCCGGCGGTCGGCTGGGGTGCCCTTGCCGTTACGCTGCCGCTGATGCTGGCAACCTTCGGGATTATCCCGGTCAATGACTGGATCGTCGCGCATTTCATCTCGACCGAATACCGCTCCAGGGTTTATGCCGTGAAGTCCCTGCTGTCGCTCAGCATCGGCGCGGTCGCCGTGCAGATGACCGGACGCCTTCACGAGGCAACCGGCAATTTCAATTCCCTGTTCATGGTTCTGGCCGTTGCTGCAGCGATTGTGCTGATCACAACGGTCATCCTGATCCCGTCAAGGCGCCCCGAACCAGCGACCGCCTGATGCCACGTCCAAGCCCCTTGCGAGCATGGTCAGACGACGCTACGTTGCCGCTCCTGAATTAACGCAATGCAGTGGAGATACTGAACATGGCCGATGTCGGTGGCGTCGCAAGCGAACGCCTGAAATCCTTCGTTGAGCGGATTGAACGCCTTGAGGAAGAAAAACAGGCCCTGGCCGGTGATATCCGCGAGGTCTATTCGGAAGCCAAAGGCACCGGCTTTGACGTCAAGGTCCTGCGCCAGATTATCCGGCTGCGCAAAATGGATTCCAGTGACCGCAGCGAGATGGAAGAGCTGATCGACGTCTACAAGCGCGCTCTGGAAATGAACTGATCACGGCCTGCCCCGGCACCGTTAATATGACATGTCCGTATCCGTTTCATCGAGCCGGAACCGTGTACCGACAAAAGCATCTTCCAGAAAATCATTATCTTCACCGGTTTTCACCGGGCCGTCGTTCGGGAAGACCTGTCTGGGCATGAACTGTCGTTCGAGAAAGCGGTCGGGCAAGGTCTGAAACGGCTGGAAAGTCTCTGCCAATTCATCTCCGTCCAGATCCGCCACAGGCGGGAACAGGTCCATTTCCAGACCCGGGATCACATAGGTTTCCCTGATCACCGATGAAGGCAGCGTCAAAGGTGCCGGAATATCCCCGTCTTTGCCAGTCAACCTGAGCGTCTGGCAGGCCTCGCTCAAAACCACCATGCCGACTTTATTGAAGGCCAGCACCTCTCCGGTCGGGCCTTTCAGCCGGGGCAGCAGACTGACCAGGTCATAGCCAAGCGGGTCGATACGGATAGCAACCCTGGCATGATGGATCCCCAGTGCCGTATCGCCGGCCTGCAACATGAAACCGTCCGGGCCCGTTGCCGCCCTGCCGCTGGCGATGACAAAAGTGCCTGAAAAAAGACTGAAATGAATGCTGTCATCACTGTCGGCGCTGATCCCGAATGCATCGATATGCAACTCGCCAAGCGGCCCTGCACTGATTGTCATGCCGTCATTGAAATGCAATTGCAGAGAGCCGTTTTCACCGCTCTCTATCCTGTCGCCGACATGCAGGCCGGCACCTGCAAGCAAAGGCTTAGCCGCAGCACCAGGGGCCGTGACTGTGACCGTTCCGTTGCTTGAAGTGCAGCAGCCGATCTGATCAATGGCGGGGCTGATTTCTGATGCCATTGTAAAAGCTACCACCCGGGCACGAAGTGCGGCAAGAAGGCACCCTCGTCAGCCGCCGCTTCGCCTGAGAACCGCGACGGCTTCGACGTGATGGCTCATCGGGAACTGGTCGACCGGTGTCAGGGACTGGATCGCATATCCTCCGTCGACCAGGACGCGCAGATCGCGAGCCAGTGTCGCCGGATTGCACGATACCGCGATGATCACCGGAACCGTGCTGTCGGCCAGACATTCGGCCTGTATCCTGGCACCGGCCCGTGGTGGATCGAAAATAACCGCATCCAGTGCAGCAAGGGCTGATGCTTCCAGCGGACTGTCCTTGAGATCACGGACCGCTGTGCGGATATGGCCGCCAAGCCCGGCCCTGCCCGCGGCCTGATCAAGGGCTGCGATCTGTGCCGCATTTTCGTCTACCGCCAGCACGTGTTTGCCTGCACTGGCCAGAACAAAGCTGAAGGTGCCGATGCCGCAGTACAGATCGGCCACGTGTTTCGCATCGCCGACACCCTGCTTGACGAGCGACTGCAGCAGGCCTTCACCCTCGTTCGACGGTTGCAGAAATCCGCCGCTGGGCAAACTGATTTCAGCCTTGCCGATCTGCAGCCTGACGCTGCGTCGTTGCGATACAGGCTCCGGTCCTTCGCCCGACCCTTGCCAGGACATGCGGGCGATGTCATGCGTTTCGGCAAAGGCGGCGATTGTTTCGCGCCGGTGCAGATCGAGCGGTGTTCCGGTGATGATGTTCAGATCAATACTGTGCCCATCAATGGCGGTCATTGCGATATCCGCACGGGACGGGGTCGGCAGGATCGCTGCAGCCAGATCGCGGAGCGGTCCCCAGAGCCGGTTTATTTCCGCCACCAGAAGCGGACAGCCGTCCATGCCGACAATCCGGTCCGAATAGGCCTCATTAAAACCAAGCACCGGACCGGCTTCCGTCATCACCAGAGCTAGCGTGGCGCGGCGTCTGGCATTGACGGGAACCTGCTGCAACGGGTTGATGTCGCATTCCAGACCATGTCGGGACAGGGCCGTCGCCAATGATGCCGTTTTCCAGGCCCGGTAGTCATCATCGCGCAGGTGCTGTAACTGACAGCCGCCGCACTTGCCAAAGACCGGGCAAATCGGTGTCTTGCGCGGCTGTTCGGCAAGCATCTCAATGAGCGTCCCGGCGAGGCCGTCACCGCGTTTCTGGCCGGGCTGCACCCGGATTTTGTCGCCCGGCAGGGTCAGCGGCACAAAAATGCGCATACCGTCAGCCAGGCGGCCTTCGCCATCGCCGTGCTGGGCAATTTTAACGATATCAACGACTTCGACAGGCCTGGGCGGTGCTGCACGCGGACGGCGTGGTCGCCCCCGGTGCCGTCCTTTCGGCTTCATAGATTTTTCAGATCGGCCAGAAGATCGGAGTATATGACATTCAACGCTTCATTCAGCCCGGTCACCGCCGCCGACACACCTGCGGACGATTGCGTCGTCTCGTGCACATAGGTTTTCAGAAACAAAAGCTTGCCGCTGTCCGGCTGACGCAGTGAAATTTCCAACTCCAGTCGTGCCCGGTTCGGCGCACCAAGCACCTGTTCCAGCTTGAGGATACGTCCGGTCATGACGTAATCGGTCCTGAGCCGCATTTCCGGAATGACAACGTTGCCGGATATCCCGGCTGCCCGCAGATAACTGACCAGCTCATCGCGCAGCATGATGGTCGGCGGCTGCGTCCAGAAGTGATAATGATATTCAAGCAACTGATTGGTGTTCGCACTATCGATATAGACAATCGGGCGACCGGCTGTCAGGCCGTCGGCGGTAAACCGGTCAATTTCCAGATTGCCCGGAAACTTCTGCGCCGGTAGCGGGGCTGCGGCAAAAACCGCCTGCAGCCGGTAATACTTGTCGACAGGGACCGGCGGCTGTGCGGCACATCCGGCGAGAACAAGCCCCATCACCACGATGGTCCAGACGGCAGGCGCGCGATTGCGAAGCGCATTCATATTCAGCCCAGTCATTTTACCGATCCTTTATCCTCGGGCGCGGAGCCGCCCAGCAACAAGCCCGGGTTCTGCCTGATCTGGCGGCTGAATTCATAGAGGTTACGGGCGGCACCGTCCATATTCTGATTGATCGCATCAATATTCCGGGACACCGATTCAACGATGTAACGGCTTTCCTTCATGGTTTTGGCGACATCGCCATCCTGATCAAGAACCAGATCATCGATGTCTTTCAGAATTGAATTCAGCGTAATCAGCACGGTATCGAATTTCTGCGTTGCAGCGTTCAGGTTATCGACCATGCCGATGATCTTGGCCTGATTTTCCTCGGTCAGAATGGCGTTGAGGCGCCTCGTTGTGATGCTGACGTCACCAAGGATGGTTTCGAGTCTGGACGCAATCGTCGGAATTCGATCCTTCAGGTCCGCCATCACCGAGCGGGCCATGCCCATGGTATCGCGCGCATCGGCAGCGATCATCCGCCCTTCGCCTCCGACCTGCAGGAACTCACCGATCTGCAGCACCGTATTATCGACGTTTTTCAGCAGCGGCTTGAGATAATTATTCGACAGATCACCGAAATCGCCGGCGACATTGGCGACGGCGGCGAACATGTCTGCCCGCTCTGCTGCCTTGACCTCGGCATCGACGGTGTGCGGTGTTGTGCTTTCGCCGGCACTGACCGCCAGCGTCACCGCCGCGAGCAGGCCAGGGGCGGCAATTTCAACGATACTGTCATTCGGTATTTTCCAGCCTTCGGTGACCGTAAAATCGACGCGGAACCGCATCCGGCCGTCCTTTTCCTCGGGCTTGACGTCGATGACCTGACCGATCGGATAGCCCTCATAGACCACCTGTGTGCCGAATTTGACCCCCGTCACATTCGAATAATACGCATGGTATCTATCGGTGGCACCGGTGCGCCCGGTAAGCAGGGCAATCGCCACGACAAGACCGACGATCATGGTGATCACGAACAGCCCGACGATGAAGTAGTTGATCTTGCTAGTTCTCACGATTTGATCCTCATAAATGCGCGGTTCCCGGGCTGGATTCACCGACCAGCCGCTTCAGATATTCTTCCGGATCCAAAGTATCTTCCTCAGGGGTGCGATTGAGCAGCGCCTGAACGCGATCAGATTTTGAGGCCAGAACCTCCTCGACTGTGCCGATCATCAGAATTTCGCCGCGATCCAGTATCGTGATCCGATCAGCAATTTTGAAGGCGCTGTCCAGTTCGTGGGTGACGACGACAATACTCATCTGCATGGCGTCACGCATATCCAGGATCAGGTCGTCCAGCGCTGAAGCGACGACCGGGTCCAGTCCCGCCGACGGCTCGTCACAAAACAGCACCCTGGGGTCCATCACAATGGCCCGAGCCAGCGCTGCGCGCTTGATCATGCCGCCCGAAAGTTCTGAAGGCATAAGATCTTCAAAGCCGGACAGTTCAACGACCTCAAGCTTCATCCGTGCCATGATTTCCATGGTCATGGCGTCGAGGCCGGTATGCTCATACAACGGCAACATGATGTTTTCGCCGACCGTCATGGAACTGAACAGCGCGCCCGACTGAAAGGCGACCCCCAGCTTCTTGCGCACATCGAGGAATTCCTTGCGCGTGATCTGATCGATGTCCTTGTCGAGGATACGCATCGTGCCCGAGGTTTTTTCCTCAAGCGCCATCAGATGGCGGAGCAGCGTCGACTTGCCTGATCCCGAGCCGCCCATGATGACCATGATCTCGTTTTCAAGCACCTGCATACTGACCCCCTTGAGGATCAAGCGCTCGCCATAATGGGTGACCAGATCCTCAACCTCGATCACGGCCTTTGGCCCACCCTGGGGACGGGGCCTGGATTTTCGTTCTTCGATGATCTGGGCAGCATTGCGCATGGTTCGGTCCTACCGTGTCGCCACAAAGGCAAACAGCATGTCGGTGAGGATGATCGCCGAGATCGCCTGCACCACGGACCGTGTCGTTGCCTTGCCGACACCTTCCGCGCCGCCCTGCACCCCGGCACCGTTAACGACACCGATCACCGCAATCAGCACGGCAAAGATGCAGCTCTTGCCAAGACCATGACCAAGATCATCCAGCGACAGTATATCGATGGTATCGTGCGTATAGGCCGCGAGCGAAATACCCAGATCGGCATTGACGTACAGGCCCGCCGCAAACAGCCCCATGAAAATGCCGAGCAGGGTCAGCGCCGGCACCATCACCAGCATCGCCAGCAGTGCGGGGACGACGAGAAATCGCGTCGGGTTGATCCCCATGACCTTGAGTGCATCGATTTCCTGATTGATTTTCATGGTACCGATGCGGGCTGCAAGCGCCGAGCCTGAGCGACCGGCCACCAGAATGCCGGTGATCAGCGGTGCAAATTCACGCACAACCGAGAACGCAATGCCAACCGTCACCCGGCTTTCGGCACCAAAAATCCTGAGTGTGTGAATACCCTGGATGGCCAGCATGATGCCGATGGTCCCGGTCAGCATCAATATGATCGGGATCGCGGCAACACCGATTTCCATCATCTGCTGGATGACGGCACCAAGACGCACCGGTTGGCGCTCGCGTACGCCAAACAGCAGCCAGTAAAAGCTCTCAGCGACAAGGGCACCCCCGTTGCCGACTGATTCGACAAATCCGACTGCGGACTTACCGATGCTTTCAACGCGCTGAACTGCGGATAACTTTTGTTCCGGCACCCTAAACGTCCCCCGTTAGATTTCGTGCAGTCCTATTGCGAGACGGCCGTGACCCCATCGTCAATCGTCGCACAGATCACAAAGACACGGTCCAGCCTGGCCAGTTGCAGGACCCTCAATGCGCCATCGCTGACCGATACCAGGGCCAATTTCTGTCCCGACTTCTTGGCGCTTTGCAGACATTCGACCAGCGATGCAACCCCCGACGAATCAATGTAACCGACCCCGGACAGATCAACCAGAATGGGCTTGCCCTTACCGACCAGCGCCAGCAGGGCTTTGCGTGCATCGGGCGACGTCTGAAGATCGATATCGCCGGAAAAGGCAATGATCAATGCATCTCCGGCATCGGATAACTTGTGCTGCATAATACCCTTAACTCCTGATTTTTTTCACAAGCCTCAACAGATTGCCGCCATCTATCGGCGGCGGCAAGAAGTCTACTTCATCCATCACTTCGCTGATCAGATGCGTGCCAAGTCCTCCCGGTCGCAAATCATCCAGGTCCCTGGGTTTGATCTTCGATATATCGACCGGATCGGCAAAATCACGTAGCGTCAGGATCATCGCATCCGGGCGGTGCCGGATTTCAATCGCGATATCCCCTTCGCCCTCGCTACCATAGGCATGGCGGATCACGTTCTGGCAGGCTTCATCAACAGCAAGCACGATATCGGCGGTATCGGTTTCGGAAAAGCCACAGAAAGACGCCGTTTCCCGGACCGCATTCCGGATCAGCCGAAGCCGGTTGGCTTTAGCCGTGACCCGCAGCTGAAATATCTTTTCACCCGGCGCATCGGTTGCCCCCGGCTCCGCCGCCCCTTTCGGCACGCTATTTGTATGAACCGCCGTGCCGTCGTCAATCGCCAGCAAAGTCACATCATCACGCAGCGTGCGGCCTTCGCCGCCAATGCTTGCTCGCACCCTGTCGAGAATACCCTGCACACCGCCGGGGGCGGCTTCGCTGATCATCGCCTTGAGGCCATCAATGCCAAGCTCGACCCCATCGGCGGTGTAGCCTTCGGTGACGCCGTCGGTAAAGACAAACAGCCGGCCACCATCGAGATTGAACTCGGTTTCCGGGAAACCGTCCTCATCCAGCAGTGCCGGCGAAATTCCAAGTGGCGGAGCTTCGGCCTCGATCGCCCGGAAATTGCCCTCCCGGTCGACCACCAGCGGCGGCTCGTGACCGGCGTTAGCCAACCTCACATGACCGCTTTCCGGATCGTAAACACCGTGCACCAGCGTCACGAACATGCCCCGCGTCGCCGTTTCGCATATTTCTTCGTTGACCAGTGTCAAAAGCCGCCCCGGCTCCTTGATCGACTTGCCGAGACAACGCAACAGGCTGGCGGACTTGGCCATCATCAACGCCGCGTTCATGCCCTTGCCGGACACGTCGCCCAGCGTGAAGGCGACCCGCCCGTCATTGAGCGGATAAAAGTCATAGAAATCACCCGAAACCACCCGCGCCGGCAGATTGACCCCCTTGACCGGAAAGTCGCTTTCCTTCTGTGCCGGCAACAGCGAGCGCTGAATTTCCGCTGCCAGTTCCAGCTCACGCTTGACCCGTTCCTGCTCGACCAGTTCTGCCGCCATCCGGGCGTTGAGAACCGCAAGGGCGGCCGAGAATGACAGCGCCTGCAAAAGGTGCAGATCGTTGTCGTCAAAAAGGCCGTCGCCGCCCCGCTTGTTGATCAACTCGATGGCGCCGATCTTCTCACCCTTGACGCTCATCGGGGCGCAGAGAATGGACCGTGTCCTGAAACCGGTTTCATTATCAACGGATGCATTAAAGTCGGGATCGTTGGCAACATCGCGGACGATGCGTCCGGTATCGCGCTGCACGCAGAATCCGACAATGCCCTGATCGGCGGCGATCTGCAGCCCGCCGATCTCAACCGGGCCGATACAGGCATCGCATTGCAGTTTCAGCCCGCAAGGGGACAGCATGAACAGGGCACCGGCTTCGGCATCGACATAGTTGGTAATGCGCTCAACGGCGCGCCTGAGGGTTGCTTCGAGATCCTGATTGGAGGCAAAATCGCGGCCCATATCGGCCAGCAATTCCAGATGACTGTGCGTTGCAGCCGGCACCACGCCCAACTGGGCGCCACCCGGTATCTCAACGTGCGTCATATGTGTTTCAGCCATGGGCGAAACTATGCCCGGAAAGCCGGTTACGGGCAAATCATGAGGTTGTTACGGGGTCATCAACACGACCACGCCGCTGATGATCGCCACAACACCGGTCATCCGGCCGGTGATATGCCAGAACGGCAGGGTTTTTTCCGCCAGCACAAACAGGGCAAGGCCGCCGATCCAGTAAAGATTCATGACACCGCCCACGAACAGCAGCAGCATCATCGCCCAACAGCATCCGACACAGAAAGCACCGTGCAGTATACCGGCACGCAAGGCGCCACGGGGGCCGGGACGCCAAATCCGGCTGAGAAACTCAACCGGGTTCCGGCAGGCATCAAGACACTTGTATTTCTGCGGTGCCAACTGCCAGAGCCCGGCGATGAGCAGCAAGGTCGCGCTCAGATACGCAGAAGCCGACGCCATCATGCCATTGATGAAGCCGGAGGCTTCGCCAAGCCCATGCAATCCTGTTGCTGCCGCGCTGAACAGTCCCCAGATCAGCAGGTAACCCATCGCAAAAACCGCTGTGTTCCCTTGCCCCTGACCGGGTTCATGCCGATCCGCGACGCGCAGATAAAGCAAAAGCATCGGTGTCGCCGAGGGTAACATCATGGCGATCATCATCACCCACCACATGGCAAACATCAGCACGCTGCCGGCGAGGTCCCAGACACCAGGCGGCATCGGCATATCGCTGTCCATTGCCGTCATCATCAGCGCCGACATGTTCATGCCGACACCCATGATGGTGTAGGCCCATGCGATGGTGCTCACGACGACAAGCGCCAGGACCGACCACAGCCGGTCTTGGCGCAATACATTGGTGATGATCCGGGCCAGCACAGGCTTGTGTCCTACTACGCCGCCCCTTCGAGGAGATGGTCCCTGATAATCCCATAGGGGCCATAGGAAACATGGCACAACGCACCATAAACCTTTTCCCATTCCATCCCCAGTTCTTCGCCCTGCGACCGGAAATCAGCACTGGCCATTTCACCGATTTTGAATTCGAAGGCCGTTTGCAGATGAATTTGTGCGCGATGATCCTCACCCGTCACCGGATTTTTGATCGGGCTCAGGTCAAACTGCATGACGTTCGGGACGGTGAACGATCCGGTCGCGTTTTTGATGTCGCACTCGAACGTGATCGTCGAGAAGATCGGCTCCAGCTCGGTTTCCATGGTTGAGCCATAGATGTTGAATACGGTCGTTGGCTCCTGCTCTTCACCGCCAAGGATTTTGAACAATGCCGCTCGCTGCTCGTCCGTGGCCCGTTCGTCAATAATGCCCTGAACGATACCGTGACCTTCATGGACGGCGCCCGGCCAACTGTACCTAGCCGCGAACAGTAAGCCATCAAGGCGCACATCGCCGAAATACCCGATATCGATGCGCATCGCCTCCACACCCTCGCAGGACACGCGCGATGGGCGGCCATTGAATTCACACGGGCAACCATAATCGCAATTACAGCCGCTTATTTTTGGACCACTGATCATCCAGTCCGTATATTTCGTCATTCCAGTCCTCCGGGTTTTGCTTTCCAAACGTCGTCCAGGACGGCGTATCAATAAAATTCAAAGCGGAAATTATACCGACTGGTTGGTTTGTAAAGAGGAAAAATTACATCTGTAATAATAAATTAGGTGTGATATAAATCACATCGTCAGAAATAACATACCGGATGAGATGTAAGTATATGCCCCGTTCAGGCGACGTCACCCGAAGCAACATACTTGACGCGGCGCAGCACCAGATTCTGCAGCACGGCTTCGCCGGGGCGTCGGTTGATCGCATCATAAACGCCGCGCACATCACCAAGGGCGGGTTCTTCCATCATTTCAAAAGCAAAGGCGCGCTGGCCGAAGCGCTGGTGAACCGATTTGTGGAACAGGACGCTCAACTGCTTGCAACCGTCTGTAAACGTGCCGAACGGCTGAGTGACGACCCGTTGCAGCGCGTATTGAACATAATCGGATTGTATGCGGATGCGCTTGACGATCATCCCGATGTGATCGAGGGCTGCCTGTATGCCTCGTTTGCCTTGCAGCGCAAGGAGTATCCGCTCGAGGTTGCCAGAGCGACGGCTGCCGGCATTGCCCATGTCTATGACGTGCTTGGACCTTACTATCAGGCGGCCCTTGATGCTTACCCTGTAAAGAAACCCCTCGGCTGTGACGACTTGATCAGCCTGTTCGTCAGTATCGGCGAGGGCGCACTCATCATCGCCGCCATCAATCAGGACCCAAAGGTTCCCGGACAGCAGTTCCGGCTTCACAAAACCCACGTGGAGCTTCTGTTCGGCCGCTGATTTCAGATGCGGACCCTGGCGTATGAACCGGGTGCATCCTCGATCACCTTGAGTTTACCATCACCCGGTTTTCTCGCCGCCACATCTGCGCCCGCGTATTTCTTTACCCACTTTTGCCAGTCCGGCCACCACGAACCTTCATGCTGGCTTGCCGCCTCCAGATAGGCATCCGGATCAACCGGTGTTTTCGGGTTTGTCCAGTAACAGTATTTGTTGGCCGCCGGTGGATTGATGACGCCGGCGATATGCCCGCTGGCCGACAGTACAAACCGCTTCGGCCCCTGATAGAGCTGCGTCGCCTTATAGGTCGATTTCCAGGGCGCGATGTGGTCGTCCCTGGTCGACAGCCAGTAGACCGGCGTTTTGATGATCGAAAGATCAATGCCGACCCCATCAAGCGTGATGCCGCCCGGCTCAACCAGCTTGTTTTCAAGATACATTTTCCTGAGATACAGCGAATGCATCATTTTCGGCATCCGCGTGTTGTCGGAATTCCAGTACAACAGATCAAAGGCCATCGGCTCGCGGCCCATCAGGTAATTATTGATCACGAACGACCAGATCAGATCGTTATCACGCATCATGTTGAAGACCTGAGACATATACTGTCCATCAAGAAACCCGGTCTTTTCCATGTGCTCATCCAGGCGCTGCAGTTGCGCTTCATCGATGAAAACACCCAGTTCTCCGGGTTCAGAAAAATCGACCATGGTCGTGAAAAAGGTCGCCGATTTCACCCGGTTATCCTTTTTCTCGGCCATATAGGCGAGCGTCGCCGCCGTCAGTGTGCCGCCGATACAGTAACCGATCAGGTTCAGGTCTTTCTCGCCGGTCGCCTTTTCAATCGCCGCCATCGCTACCAGCGGCCCTTCCAGCATGTAGTTTTCAAACTGTTTGTCGGCGTGGTGCTGGTCGGGGTTTACCCACGAGATGACGAACACTGTATGGCCCTGATCGCACGCCCACTTGATGAATGAATTTTTTGGCTGCAGATCGAGAATGTAATACTTGTTGATCCAGGGCGGCACGATCAGCAACGGACGTTTCCAGACGCGTTCCGTCGTCGGCTCATACTGCAACAGCTGCATCAGATCGTTCTGATAAATCACCTTCCCGGGCGTCACGGCGACATTACTGCCAAGCTCGAAAGCCTCGGTATCGGTCATTGATATCCTGAGGTCGCCCTTTCCCTTTTCCAGATCCCTGAGCAGCTGATCAAGGCCCTTGATGAGGTTTTCGCCTTTGGTTTCCTGGGCCGCCTTCAACACTTTCGGGTTGGTCGCGGCAAAATTTGTCGGTGACAGCGCGTCGACGAACTGACGTGTATAAAACTGCAGCCTTTCGCGAGTTTTCGGATCAACGCCATCAACATCGCGGACCTGCGTCGTCAGCCAGTCTGACGTCAGCAGATAGGATTGTTTGATGAAATCAAAAACCGTGTCTTCGGACCAGGCAGTGTCCTTGAAACGCCTGTCGTCCGGGGCCGGTGCGATCACCGGCTGCACATCCGCCTCGCCGGCCATGCGTTTCGCCGTCGCCTGCCAGAGATCGGCATAGCCCTGTATCAGTCTGGATTGCGCTTCGGCAAACTTCGCCGGATCGGCCATCATCCTGACCGAGGCATCCATGAACATGCGGCCGATTTCAACTGGATCAGTGACACTGTAGGTCTCACCGGATTTCTGACGCTCAAGGAATGCCTGCATGATTCGCCGGGATCTCTCGGCGAAGTCGGCATAAATTCTGGCGTTCTTTTCCGCATCGAATACGGCGCCGGTTTCGGCAGTCTCATCGGCCATGCTGTCGTCTCCCCAGTGTCCCGAACAATGATGGGAACTTCGAATCCACCACACTTGTTTCAGACATCATAGACCACCATTGGCAATGATTTAAGTGTTGTCGATCACCTTTGGCGCGATATAACGGTTGCCATGTCACAAATCATCAACGGCATTCTCCGATCACCGTCCCATCTGATCGCCCTGGCCACAACCGCCGCCGCGGTGCTTCTGTACCTGTCACCGCCACCCGACGGCATTTCCCAGAGCGCGGTAACGGGGGCAGCACTGTGTCTGCTTGCGGTCGGCCTTTATGCCACCGTGGTCATCCCGGAATTCCTGACGGCCCTGGTGTTTTTCACACTCGCCATGGTCATCGGCGTCGGCGATGCCGAAGTGGTTTTCTCAGGGTTTCATTCAACGGCATTCTGGATGGTCTTCGGCGGCCTGATTATCGGGGTTTCGGTGCAGAAAACCGGGCTCGGGGCCCGTATGGCGACGGCCATTACAGGCAAGCTTGCCGGCAGCTACTTTCGCGTCGTCTGCGGCGTCGCTCTGGTCTGTATCGCTCTGGCCCTGCTGATGCCGTCGACCATGGGGCGCATTATCCTTTTGATGCCGATCATCCTCGCATTGGCTGACGGCCTCGGGTACGACAAGGGCTCGCCCGAGCGGACCGGCCTGATCCTGACCCTGGCCTGTGCCAGCTGGATGCCGTCCAGCGCCATCCTGCCGTCGAATGTACCCAATATGGTGCTGGTCGGGGTCGCCGAAAACCTGTTCGGACTGACCTTCAATTACGGCGAGTACATGCTCATGCATCTGCCGGTGAACGGACTTCTGAAGGCCGTACTGATTGTCTTCCTGGTGGTCGTGCTGTTCCCGTCGTCGCGCAAGACAGCCGAAACCAGCGTGAGTGCCGAGGAGCCGCAGCCGTTGCGGCCTGAAGCCCGCAGGCTGGCTGTCATCCTCGCCATCACGCTGGGTTTCTGGGTCACGGACTTCATCCATCATATTTCACCGGCATGGATTGCCATGGTCGCGGCGGTCACCTGCATGATGCCCGGCATCGGCATCATCAACGGTGACGATCTGAAAACCAAGGTCAACTTCCCGTCTGCGATTTATGTCGCCGGTATCCTTAGCCTCGGCGCGTTGCTGGTGGAAACCGGGGCCGGGGACTGGATCGGCGGCTGGCTTCTGGCCCACGTTCCGTTATCTGCCGATGCGCCACTGATGTCATTTTTCTCGATGGTCGGTCTCGGCACCATCGTCAACATGGTGGCGACGGCACCCAGCGTCCCCGCCGTGGTCGGGCCGATGGCCAGCGAAATCAGCACCCTGACCGGAATCCCTCTCAGAACCGTCCTGATGAGCCAGGTGATTTCCTATTCCACGGTTATCCTGCCCTATCAGGTGCCGCCGCTGATCGTCGCCATGCAACTGGGCGGCGTGTCGCTCAGGGATGCGGCACGGATGACCGTTGCCCTGGCGGTGATCTCGCTGGTCGTGCTGGTGCCGCTTAACTATCTGTGGTGGTCATGGCTCGGCCTGATGTAGTCCGCGTATTTCCGCACAAAGAAAAAGGCCGGTACAAGACCGGCCTTTTTGCTGCGATAAAACCGCGCCTAGTGTCCTTATCGAATCCGAAGTTCGAAAAGAGGATGCCCAAAATGCGACGAACTTCGGATTCGGGACACTACAGCATCGGCCCGGTGTAACCGGCCGATCCCCACCAGTAAACGGCGGTAAACAGGAACAGCCAGACAACGTCAACGAAGTGCCAGTACCAGGCAGCCGCCTCGAAACCGATATGCCCTTCTGCCGTGAAGTGGCCCTTGATGGCCCGGAAATAACAGACACCCAGGAAAATCGTCCCGACCAGCACATGGAACCCGTGGAAGCCGGTCGCCAGATAAAAGGTCGAGGAATAGATGCCGTCCTTGAAGCCAAAGGTCGCATGCGAATATTCATAGGCCTGACAGGCTGTGAACAGTGCGCCCAGTATGACCGTCAGCAGGATACCCGTGGCGCAACGTTTGCTATCGCCCAGGCGGATCGCATGGTGTGCATACGTCACAGTCACACCTGACGTCAGCAGGATCAGGGTATTGAGGAAAGGCAGGAACCAGGTTTCCAGCGGCATCACCCCTTCCGGTGGCCAGGTCGGCGAGGCAACGAAGCTGAGGGCCGGGATTGCCGCGTTGAAGTAAGCCCAGAAGAAGGCAAAGAAGAACATCACTTCCGAGACGATGAACAGCAGCATCCCCATGCGCAACCCATGACGCACCTCTTCGGTGTGATCATGTCCGTTGCGGCCTTCGGCGATCACATCGCGCCACCAAAATGCAGAAACGATCACAATGCCGGTAAAACAGGCAACGACTGTGATCAGTGGACCACCGTGCATATAAATGATGGAACAAATCGCCATGGCCAAGGCAAGCAGACTCGCGACGAACGGCCACGGGCTCGGATTGACAATATGATAGGGATGACTTTTCGCGCTACTCATGGGTATTTTCCCCTCGGGTGTTCAATTGCTAAGCCAAAGGCGGCATAAACTGCCCCTCAGCCCTTGTTACCGGGTGCTGGCGATGACTGAACCGCAGAGACCTTTTCCGGCCCATCCTGTGCAGGAAAGAAGGTATACGATAGAGTGATCGTCTTCACGTCCCGGGTATTCTTTTCTTCATATATCGCCGGATCGACATAAAACGATACCGGCATATCCACCGTTTCACCCGGCTGCAGGGTTTGCTCGGTGAAACAGAAACAATCGATTTTCACAAAAAACTGCCCGGCTTTCAGCGGCGTCACATTGAAAACCGCCGTTCCGGTGATCGGTTTGTCGGAAAGGTTGGTCGCTTCATAAAAGGCCAGCCGTTCTTCACCCAGTTTCAATTTGACCTCACGCTGGACCGGTTTGAACCGCCACGGCATACCAGGATTGACGTTGGCATCAAAGCGAACCTTGAAATCAATGTCCGTCGCTGTTTCCGGTGCATGCGCCTGCACACCGGGTGTGCCGCCAAGACCGGTGACCTGACAGAAAATCCGGTAGAGCGGCACCGATGCGAAAGCCAGACCGACCATACCGGCGACGACGGTGAACAGCACCATCGCCGAACGGACATTTTTTAGCCTGGCATTCGTCATCGTTTCAGTTCCTGCCCGGATTACTCTGCCGGGGCCTTGCCGGACATATCCGGCTGATCTTCAAAGGTATGGAACGGTGCCGGGCTCGGCACGTGCCATTCCAGTGTCGTCGCGCCCTCACCCCACGGGTTTTGTGCGGCTTTTTCGCCGGCGGCATAGGTGCGGAACAGGATCACGAAGAAGATCAACGTCCCTATTGCCGTGATCAATGCGCCGATCGAACTGACATAGTTCCAGCCGGCATAGGCATCCGGATAATCGGGAATCCGACGCGGCATCCCGGCCAGACCGGCGAAATGCTGCGGGAAAAACAGGACGTTGACACCGATGAAGAAGACCCAGAACTGGATCTTGCCCCAGGTTTCATTGTACTGCTTTCCACTCATTTTACCGATCCAGTAAAACCAGCCGGCAAACATCGCAAAGATTGCTGCAATCGCCATCACGTAGTGGAAATGCGCCACCACAAAATAGGTATCGTGGAACACCAGATCCGCAGACGAGTTGGCCAGCGTCACCCCGGTTACGCCACCGACGACAAACAGGAAGATGAAGCCGAAGGCATACAGCATCGGTGTCTTGAATTCGATGGAGCCGCCCCACATGGTCGCCAGCCACGAGAAAATCTTGACCCCGGTCGGCACCGCAATGACCATGGTCGCGGCGGTAAAGTAGGCACGCGTATCAACATCAAGGCCAACGGTGTACATGTGGTGCGCCCAGACGACGAAACCGACGGCACCAATTGCTGCCATCGCATAGGCCATGCCCAGATAACCGAACACCGGCTTCTTCGAGAATGTCGAGACGATCTGCGAGATAATACCGAACGCCGGCAGAATGATGATGTAGACTTCAGGGTGGCCAAAGAACCAGAACAGGTGCTGCCACAGGATCGGATCGCCACCACCGGCCGGATCAAAGAAGTGGGTGCCGAAGTTACGGTCGGTCAGCAGCATGGTCAGACCACCGGCCAGCACCGGCAACGCCAGAACCAGCAGGAAAGCGGTGACCAGCATTGACCAGACGAACAACGGCATTTTGTGCAACGTCATGCCGGGTGCGCGCATGTTGAAGATCGTGACGATAAAGTTGATCGCGCCAAGGATTGAGGATGCGCCGGCAAGGTGCAGGGCCAGAATACCGAAATCGACAGCGGCGCTTGGATGGAAAATGCCATTGGAAAGCGGCGGATAAGCCGTCCAGCCGGTCCCCATACCGCCACCGACAAAAGCGGAAATCAGCAACATGATGAAAGCGACGATGAGCAGCCAGAGGCTGATGTTGTTCATCCGCGGAAAGGCCATGTCCGGCGCACCGATCATCAACGGCACGAACCAGTTGCCGAAACCGCCGATGGTACCGGGCATGACCACAAAGAAGATCATGATAAAGCCGTGGGCGGTCAGCAGCACGTTGTAGAACTGGAAATCCTCAATGTACTGGATACCTGGCTCAAGGAGCTCAAGCCGCAGATACCACGACATTCCCCCGCCGATTATTGCCGCAAACAATGCGACAAACATATAAACGGTACCGATGTCCTTGTGATTGGTCGAACAGAACCAACGGGAGAAGAAACTCGGATAGTGATCGTGATGTTCGTCGTGATGGGCGTCAGCTGCGTTAGCCATTTTACGTCCCTTTCCTCAAATCTCTGTATGGATGATCAACGGGAAATGCCGGCGTCAGCCAGCCGAACCTTATGGTCCGTTTTCGGATCATCCGATGCATATTTTGCCTGCGCCTGCTTGACCCAATCGGCGAATTCCTCTTTGGAGACCGCATGGATGGCAATCGGCATGAAACCGTGGTTCACACCGCACAGTTCGGAGCACTGACCATAAATGGTCTTGCCGACGTATTTTTCGTGAATGCGCGTCCAGGTTTCGTTGATACGGCCCGGTACGGTGTCCAGCTTGATCGACAGCGACGGCACAGCCCAGTTATGAATAACGTCAACCGAGGTCATCAGCAGGCGAATGTTTGTCTCGACCGGCAGAACGACCTTGTTGTCGACAGTGAGCAGCCTTGGTTGGCCGGGTTTCAGGTCCGCTTCAGGAACGATCAGGCTGTCAAAGGTGAAATCGCCCTGATCGGGATAGGTATAATTCCAGTACCATTGATTCCCGGTAATTTTCAGGGTCATCTCGGCATCGGGGGTGCTGTCGGCAAAATACAGGTGCTTCAGCGATGGTATCGCGATACCGACCAGAATGAAGATCGGCAGAATCGTCCAGGCAACTTCAAGCCCTGTGTGGTGCGTCGTCTTTGAAGGTATCGGGTTGCGCTTGGCGCTAAACCGATAAGCGATATAGGCCATCAATCCCAACACGAAGATCACGATCAGTGTTTCAATCACCATAAGCTGGGCGTTGAATTCAACGATCACGTCCGCCGTTGGGGAGGCCGGTTCCTGCAGCCACATTTGCCACGGACTGGAACGCACTTCACCGTTCGGACCGGCCAGAGCCGGCACCGCCAGGAGCAGGGCGCCGGCAAATGCGGGCAGGAAATTCTTGAGCTTGTTTCGCATACGTCTCACCTGATTGTTGGCCGCTCACCATCAGAGCCGCCCATTAATTCTACCCCGATGAATGATCCATACAAGGGATGGAACATTCGAACGTGTTTTTAATGCCGCGACCGCTGAGGAGCAAGCGGCCAATGACGATAAGTGTATATTTTACATTATCGTAGCGTTGATTTTGCGGAACAGGTCCAGCAATGACAAGGGTTTCCCTGCGGATTTTCTTCATTCCCGAACAGGCACTTTCCAGAAAAATCCGTGCAATTCCGGTTGGAAGCGCCTAAATCCACGGCACGATGCGCAAACGCTGGATGTGGCAGCGGAAATCCAGACCGGCCAACGGCATTTTTCGAGGACACGCAAAAAATGAACGAGCAAAACCAAACCGATACAGGGACGCCAACCGCCCGGAATCGCAAGAAGCGCAACATTATACTGGCCGTCGTACTCGCCCTGGCTGCTCTGGCCATGTACGGCAGCATTTTCGTGCGCCTTTCTGTGGACCCGCTTCAGTAATCATGCCTCCAAGCGGCCTGCCGAGCTTCCCGCCAAGCCGATAGCCTGAGTGATAATCAATGCAGTACGAATCGTTGGTTCACACGAACGCACTCCTGAACGCCATTTCGGTCGTTTTTCTGTCGTTCGGATTTTACTTCATCAAGGCGGGAGATTGGCGCAAGCACCGCGCCATGATGATTTCGGCACTGCTGTCGTCGCTGTTTTTTCTGCTTTCCTATGTCACATACAAACTGAATTCAGGATTTGCGAAATTCGGCGGTGAAGGTGTCATACGGACCTTTTATTTTACGCTGCTGTTCATCCATGTCGTCGGTGCGATTGCCATTGTTCCGCTGGTTCCGGTTACGGTGTTCAGGGCGCTCCGCGAGCGTTTTGACGCGCACAAAAAAATCGCCCGGATCACATGGCCGTTGTGGATGTTTGTCGGTATTTCCGGCGTCGTGGTTTATGTCATGGCCGTGCATCTTTATCCCTATCAGGGCGGCTAGGCGATGCTGCGACCGGCACAGGAACAGCGATGGGATCCGGTTGAGGGGTTTCGGCCGGTTCTTTCCGGCAGGCAGACCGCCCGCGAGCTCCGCGGCTGGAGCATGATCGCGCTGGGATCCCTCGCCATCGCCGGCGTGTTTGCCCTGCTGCTGGCCATTTCCCGTATCCCCGGCGCTGACACGCTGTTTCCCTGGCCGGTCGCTTTCTATCATAAGAGCCTGATCATCCACGTCGTATTCTCGTTCGTTGTATGGTTTCTGGCCATCGGCATTATTTTCATGCAGACCGCCGCATACAGACTGTCGGAAGGCACCCCGCTTGCCGCCACCCTCGGCAAACCGGCACTGGCCGCCATGACGGTCGCGTTCGTGCTCCTGGCGGCACCGGCGCTGATGGACCGCGGCGAGCCGTCCCTGAACAATTATGTGCCGGCCATCATTGACCCCGTCTATTACACCGGGCTTTTGCTGGTTGGTTTTGCCGCCGTTCTGGCTGCGGTTCGCGCCCTTGTGAATGCAATGAGCCGAACCGGCCCGCTCGAGCCGCTGGGCGTTACCGGTCTTGCCTGCGCCGTGGTTGCGCTGGCAGCCATGGCAGCCTTCGCCATTTCGTGGAACCGGCTCGGCGGCATGCCGACGATAGCCGCCGACAATGAAGACCTGTTCTGGGCCGGCGGTCATATTTTTCAATTTTTCAACACGTCCCTGATGATCGGCTGCTGGGTTCTGCTGGGTGGGCGCGCGCTCGGACGCCCGCCGGTCTTGCCCAAATTGACCATGAGCGCACTGGCATTGAATGCCATGCTGGCAATTGGCGGCGTTACCCTGCTGTTTGTCGACGTGCCGTTCTCGGACGAAGAACGACAGCTTTTCACCTGGTATCAGTATGCCCTTGCCCCGGCCCCGATTTTTGTCGGGCTGCTGGCCCTGAACGCCGTCTTGCGAAGCCCCGCTCCGGTCACACCTGTCGCCGCTACGGCACGACTGGCCCTGGTCCTGTCGCTGATCGTGTTTTTTGCCGGGGGCATTCTCGGCATTTTCGTTGACGGTGCCGATACCCGTACGCCGGCGCATTATCACGGCGTCATCGGCGGCGTGAACGTCGCCGCGATGGGCTTCATGCTGCTGTTTGTCCTGCCTTTGCTGGAACGTGGCCTGAGCCGATGGAAAGCCGCCAGGGCTTCGCTCTGGCTCTATGGTCTGGGCCAGCTTTTGCACAGTCTCGGGCTGTTCATCGCCGGCGGCTACGGTGCGCCCAGGAAAGTTTCCGATACCGCCCCCGGCATGGATGTGATCGGCAACTGGATCGGGCATCTGGGCATCGGCATCGGCGGCGTGATCGCCGTCATCGGTGGGATCATATTTATCTGGATCGCGGCCCGGCGTATACTGGCCCGCACGACCTGATCATCTCGGAAACGCTGGAGTTTGCCGGGGCAATCTTCTATAACCCGTCACTCTCGGACAAAGGCAGTGCTGGCATGAGCGAAAGCGGTCACAACGGCGTGGCAATTGAAAAAATCGACACATCGGCTGAAACGCCCGATGAGCCGCGGTTCCGCATCAACGACTTTGCCGTCCTGTTGAAGCCCAGAATCATGTCGCTGGTCGTCTTTACGGCGCTGGTCGGTATTCTGATGGCACCGGGCGGCGCGGATGCCGCGACCGGGCTGATCACGGTCCTGTGCATCGCCATCGGTGCCGGTGCCGCTGGTGCCATAAACATGTGGTACGATCGCGACATTGATCTGATCATGCGCCGCACCCAGGACCGGCCGATCCCGGCGGGCCGGATGGATCCCCGTCTGGCGCTGGCCTACGGCACATTTCTGGCGCTCGGTTCCGTCGTCATGATGGCCGTCTACGTCAGCAATTTCGCCGCCGGACTGCTGGCGATGACGATCTGCTATTACGTCTTTATCTACACGGCCTGGCTGAAACGCCGCACGCCGCAGAATATTGTCATCGGCGGTGCCGCCGGGGCCTTTCCGCCGCTGGTCGGCTGGGTCTCCGTGACGGGCACCATCGATCCGGGTGCGATTGCACTGTTCATGATCATCTTCCTGTGGACGCCGCCGCATTCCTGGGCCCTGGCCTTGTACCGCACCGGTGACTATGCCGCGGCCGGCGTGCCGATGATGCCGGTCGTCGCCGGCGAGCGTGAAACCAAGCGGCAGATGCTGATCTATACCGTCCTGATGATTGCCGCGACCCTCGCACCGGCATTTCTCGGTGTTTCCGGTTTGCTGTATCTGCTGACGGCCACCGTGCTTGGCGGCATGTTCTGGATTCGCACCTGGCGGTTGTGGAAAGTCGAAGGTACGGAGCATGCGAAGCCGCTGTTCCTGTTCTCGATCCTGTATCTGTTCATGATCTTCCTGGCCATGATCGCTGACCGGTTACTGTTCCTGCCGGTACTCTGATCCATGCCCGACGCCAATCCGTCACCCGCTTACCAGATGCTGCAGGATCGCTTTCGGCGCATTGCCCTGCTGGGTGAAGCCGAAGCCGTGCTACACTGGGATTATGCGGCGGTGATGCCGGATGGCGGTGCCGAGGCAAGGGCCGAACAGCTCGCCGAATTGAAAGCCATTGCGCATGGCCTGCTGGTCAATCCGGAAACCGCTGAAATGATCGACAAAGCCGAGCGCAACGAGGCGTCGCTGGATGCCTGGCAGTCGGCCAACCTGCACGAAATCGCCCGTCAGTACCGCCGCGCTGCAGCACTCGATGAAGAATTCGTAACCCGGCTCTCAAGGGCCTCCAGCACCTGCGAGAAAACCTGGCGACAAGCCCGGGCCGAGAGTGATTTCAGCCTCGTCGCGGCACCGCTTGCCGAACTTGTCGAGATCGTCCGTGAGCAGGCAATGCGGGTCGGTGAAGCGCTTGAGCTCGATCCTTACGACGCACTGCTGGATGCCTACGAGCCGGGTGGCCGTGCCGCCGCTATCGATCCGGTGCTCGATGATCTGGCATTGTTTCTGCCGGAATTCCTGGGCGCGGTTCTGGAGCGGCAAAAGGCCGCCGGTCCGGTCATCATGCCCGAAGGCCCGTTTCCGACCGACATCCAGCGCACACTCGGCATGCGGTTCATGGACGTGCTCGGCTTCGATTTCAACCGCGGACGGCTTGATGTCAGCCATCACCCGTTCTGCGGCGGCATTCCCGACGATGTCCGCATCACGACACGCTATGACGAGACGGATTTCACCTCGGCCCTGATGGGCGTGCTGCACGAAACCGGCCACGCGCTTTATGAACAGGGCCTGCCGGCAAGCTGGCGTCTGCAGCCGGTCGGCACAGCGCTTGGCATGTCTATCCACGAAAGCCAGTCGCTTCTGATGGAAATGCAGGTTTGCCGTTCGCCCGAATTCCTCGAATTTGCACTGCCAATCATTCGCGCTGCTTTTTCAGGTGAAGGGCCGGCATGGCAACCGGGCAATATCCTCAGGCTTTATCATCACGTCGAGCGCAGTTTCATTCGCGTCGACGCCGACGAGGTCACTTATCCGCTGCACGTCATCCTCAGATACCGGCTGGAAAAGGCGCTGGTTGACGGCTCGCTCGCCGTCAGAGACCTGCCGGATGCCTGGAACAGCGGCTTCAAGGCGCTGATCGGCATTGATGTCACCGACGATGCCAGGGGCTGCCTGCAGGACATTCACTGGTACGGCGGATCGCTTGGATATTTCCCGACCTATACCCTGGGTGCGATGACCGCGGCACAGGTCTATCAGTCCGCGAAATCCGCGCACCCGTCGATCCCGGCTGACATCGCCGCTGGTGACTTCAGCACGCTGGTCAGTTGGCTGCGTCAGAATATTCACGCCAACGGCCGGTTGCTGTCCGGCCCGGAACTGCTGACAAAAGCGACCGGCAGACCGTTACAAGCGGAACCGTTCAAGGCGCACCTGAAAGCCCGTTACCTGCCGGATTGAGCCACCTATTTAATCCAGCCTTTTGAGACGTAGTAAGCCCGCGCCGCATCATGCAGCGGCGCACTCAGTCCATCGGACACCATCGATTCCGGGCGGCTGTTCGCGTACGCCGGATGTTTGGCCCTGAAGCCGTTGAAGTTCTCAAACACCGCCTTGAGCAGCGCCTCAACGACAACAGGATCAGCATCCGAAGTGGTGACCAGCGTTGCCAGAACACCGAAGGTGTCGACTTTTTTCTGCCCGTCCCAATAGGTTTTGGCGGGAATCGTGACTTTCGAATAATACGGACGCGCCGCCGTCGCCAGTTTGCGGATGATGGTGTTGTGCGGCTCGATCAGCATGCCGTTACAATCGGCAACAGCGCGCTTCATGGCGTCGTTGGGAATACCGACCGTATAGATGAAGGCGTCGAAGCTGCCGGCACAAAAAGCCTCGACCTGCTGGCTTGAAGGCAGTTCGCTGACGGCACTGAAGATGTCCGGTTTCCAGCGCTGCGCATCAAGCATTTCCTCCATGGTTTCCCGCTGTCCGGAACCCGGGTTGCCGATGTTGATGCTGTGCCCTTTCAGGCCGTACCAGTTTTTGATCCCGGCATCGCGGTTGACGACGACCTGCACCGGTTCCGCATAGACGGAAAACAGGGCACGCAGGCGGTCGATCTTGTCGCCTTTCCATTTGCTGGAACCGCTGTAGGCATGGAACTGCCAGTCAGACTGGACCATGGCAACGTGAACGGCTCCCGCATTGAGCGCCATCAGATTGGCGACCGAGCCTTTGCCGGGCGGCGCGTCGCAGTCAATGCCCGTGGCCTTGAGCAACCCGCACAGCACCTGACCGGTGGCGTAATAAACACCGGTTTCGCCGCCGGTGCCGATCATGACCTTGCCCTGCGCATGGGCTAACGAGACTGACGACGCCAACAGGACACATATCAATCCAAGGAAGTGTTTTTTCACCGGCACTTTCCTCCCTGCAATTAATCCCGGAAATCATGCCCGAGAGTATTATTCACTTCAACTGCCAAGCCACTTGTCCGTCATCCTTGTTTCACTGCCCGGCGATGGATAGGTTTAGCCAAAGCAAAGGGGCGGGTTTCACTGTCGCCCCCTGATGGAGACTTTCTGTGCGATATATCTCGACCCGCGGCCTGGCACCGGAACTTGGTTTCGACGATATCCTTCTGGCTGGACTTGCCCGTGACGGCGGGCTCTATGTGCCCAAGGAATGGCCGAGCTTCACGAAAGCCGAATTGTCGGACATGAAAACGCTGAGCTACAACGCGCTCGCGTTTCGTGTCGTCCGTCCGTTCATCAGCGAGACGTTTTCGGACGATGACCTGCAGGCGATCATCGCCAAAGCCTACGGCGTGTTCACCGGCGGCGAGGTCGCACCGATCATCAACATCGGTAGCGACATTCATCTGATGGAACTTTTCCATGGCCCGACACTGGCCTTCAAGGACGTTGCCATGCAGATGCTGGGCGGCCTGTTCGATCATGTGCTGAAAGCCCAGGGCGAGCATATCACCATCGTCGGCGCGACGTCTGGCGACACCGGCTCGGCGGCCATCGAAGCCTGCCGGGGCAAGGACACGCTTGATATCTTCATGCTGTTTCCGGAAGGCCGGGTCTCCGAAGTGCAGCGCCGGCAGATGACTACCGTCCTTGCCGATAATGTTCACAATCTGCAATTCAAGGGCACCTTCGACGATTGCCAGGACCTGGTGAAGGCGATGTTTAACGATCAGGCCTTCCGCGACCGGCATCGGCTGTCCGCGGTCAATTCCATCAACTGGGCCCGGGTCATGGCGCAGATCGTTTACTATTTTCATGCCGCGCTGCATCTCGGCGCGCCTGACAAGGCGGTATCGTTCACGGTACCGACCGGCAACTTCGGCAACGTCTTCGCCGGGTATGCGGCCAAAAAGATGGGGTTGCCGATCAAACGCTTCATCGTCGCCGCCAATGCCAATGACATTCTGGCCCGGTTTTTCGAGTCCGGCGAAATGCGCACCGATGCGGTGGTGCCGACACTGAGCCCAAGCATGGACATCCAGATCTCGTCCAATTTCGAACGCCTGCTGTTCGACATGCTGGGCCGCGACGGCGCGCGCGTTGAAAGCATGCTCAAAAGTTTCCGCACGGAAGGCAGCTTCCGCGTCGACGCAACGATGCTGGCGACCGTGCGTGAAACATTCGATGCGGCCCGCTTCAACGATGCCGAGACCACCGAGACCATGCGCCAGTTGCACGGCGAACACGGCATGCTGATCGACCCGCATACCGCCGTTGGCCTTGCCGCCGCCAAGGCCAGCCCTGAACGGGATGGCACACCGATGGTGGTGCTGGCGACAGCGCACCCGGCCAAGTTTCCGGATGCGGTTGAGGCGGCCACAGGTATCCGTCCGCCACTGCCGTCGCACATGAGCGATCTGTATCAGCGTCCGGAACGTGCCGTGACCATCGATAACCGGCTGGATGCGGTTGAAATGCATATTGATCAGACCCTTAACGCCACGGCCATGCCATCATGAGCGTTCAAATCACGACCCTCGATAACGGCATGCGGGTTGCCACCGACAGCATGGAAAATGTCGAAACCGTCACCCTCGGCACATGGATTGACATCGGTGCCCGTGATGAAGCGGCGGAGATCAACGGCATTTCGCATTTGCTCGAGCATATGGTTTTCAAAGGCACCGAGCGGCGTTCGGCGCGCGCCATCGCCGAAGAAATCGAAGCCGTCGGCGGCCATCTGAACGCCTTTACATCGCGCGAAAACACCGCCTATTACGGCAAGGTCCTGAAAGAGGATATCGATCTCGCCGTTGATCTGGTTTCCGACATCGTCATGCACGCCACCATGGATCCGGTTGAACTGGAACGCGAGAAATCGGTGGTCTGCCAGGAAATCCATCAGGCCCATGACACGCCCGACGACATCGTCTTCGACTGGTTCCAGGAAGCCGCCTATCCCGACCAGGCCATCGGCCGCCCGGTACTCGGCACCGAAGCCATCATCAGCGCATTCAGCCGTGACGATGTCGATACCTACAGACGCCAGAACTATTCCGCATCTGAAACCATTTTCTGTGCCGCCGGCCGGATCGACCACGACCACCTCGTCGATCTGTTGGCCGACGCCTTCGCCGACTTGCCGCAGACGACCCGTAACGAGCGCGAGCCGGCCAGCTACAAGGGCGGCGATATCCGCATCGAGCGTGATCTCGAACAGGTTCACATCGTGCTTGGCCTCAACGGCATCGGCTACAGGGATGATGATTTCTATGCCGCGTCGGTGCTGTCGACGCTGTTTGGCGGCGGCATGTCGTCGCGACTTTTTCAGGAAGTTCGCGAAGAACGCGGGCTTGCCTATTCCATCTATTCGTTTCTGTCGTGTTACGAGGATTCCGGCATTTTCGGCATCTACGCCGGGACCGGCCCTGAACATCTGGGCGACCTGATCCCGCTGCTGGCAGACGAGGCGATAAAGCTGGCCCGGACACTCGACCCCGAAGAGACTGCCCGCGCCCGCGCCCAGCTCAAGGCCAGCATCCTGATGGCCCGGGAAAGCACATCCGCCCGCGCCGAACAGATGGCCCGACACATCGCGCTTTTCGACCGGCCGATTGATGTTGATGAAATCGTCCGCAACATCGAGGCTGTGGATGATGACGCCGTCCGCGCCGTCGCCGAGCGGATCTTCAGGGGCCGGCCCACCGTCGCCGCCATCGGCCCGATTGCCGGACTGGAAAGCGCCGATGCGCTCAGCGCCCGCTTCGCCTGATTGATGGCCCTGCATCCCGCCAACATCCTGATCACACAAGGATCCTTCGTTCGCCATCCGAAAGCCCCCGAACTGGGGCTGGGCCGGGTGCAGACTGTTGTCGGTGACAGGATCACGGTGAATTTCGAGAATGCCGGCAAACTGATCGTCGACGGCTCGGTGATCGAACTGTTATGCGTCGATCCGGACGAGGCACCCTAAACCCCGTCAGGCACCGCTTCTTTCCAGCAGCGCCAGCGCATTCAGATAAGACGGTCGCTCGGCGATCTGACCGTCAACCTCGACCCGGTCCTGACCACCCTGCTGCGCCGCTTCGAACGCCGCGACGAGGCGTCTGGCGTGGTCGATGTCCGCCTCTCCCGGCTCGAGAATTTCGCGGATGACGGCAATCTGATCGGCGCGCGCGGCTGATTTGGCATGATAACCAAGCGCCCTGGCATAGCTCGTCTCGGCAACCAGTCCGGCGCGGTCAGCCCAGGTGTAGGGACAATCTATCGGCGCGACACCGGCAGCGCGGCATTCCACCAGAAACCGCTCGCGGGCATAGCGGATGGCCGTCCCGGCAGGGTCACGCGGCGCGCCGAGGCTGGTCGTCATGTCCTCCGACGCCACCAGACAACCGATCAGGGGCGGTGCCTCGCTGAGGATGGCATAGGTATGCACAAGGCCCTCAGCGGTTTCGATATTCGGCAACAATGCGGGTTTGACCCTCCCCTTGCCGCCGTGCTGCGTGATCGCCGCATCCAGCGCATGCAACTCGTCCGACGACGCCGTTTTCGGCAGCGCGATGACGCCGGCACCAGCATCAAGGGCGGCGGCAAGATCGTCCTGATGATCGGGCGTGCCGGTCGGGTTGATCCGGACCGACGGCATGATCCCGGCATCGGCAACAAGCGAAAGTGTGGCAGCCAGTTTGCGCCGGCCTTCGGCGCGCAGATGCGGCGGAGTGAAATCCTCCATATCGACGATCACGCAATCGGGCCCGGCGTCACAGGCAGCGCGGAGCTGGTCGGCATCAATCGATGTTACGAACAGCCATGTCGTCAGGGGGCGGCTCAAGCTTCGTCAGCCTGATCATCAAGATAGGCTTCAACGATCTGATAGATCGTTTCCGTATCGACGGCATTTCCGGAATAGACAAGATTAGCCGTCTCGCCATAAATGTTCATGACATAACCACGCGCGCCACAGACCTTTTCAAGCGCCAGCACGAACGGCATCAGCACCTCATCGTTCAGACGCTCGGCCGTTTCGCATCCGTCCATGCGGCGAATCAGATCACGCATGAACTGATCGGAATCGGATTTGCCGGGGGCGGGCTTGTTCCCTTTCTGGGGGCGTGACGGATGCCTTGGCTTAGGCATGGCCGGCCTTGTCGGAAAGCATCAAGGGATCAATGCCGATTTTGGCCATGGCGCGTTCCCATTTGTTGGCAAGGGCGGTATCGAACAGCAAATTCGGATCGGCATCAACGCTGAGCCAGCCATTGGCCTTGATTTCGGCATCCAGCTGACCGCTGGCCCATCCCGCGTAGCCAAGCGCCAGTAGCCGCTGGCGTGGCCCCGAGCCTTCGGCGATGGCCCGCAATACATCGACGGTGGCGGTCAGGGCCACCCCGTCATCAACCACCATCGTCGCGTCATGCATGTAATCAGGGGAATGCAGGACGAAGCCGCGTCCGGTTTCGACCGGACCGCCGAACAGAACCTCGATTCCTTCGCCGGCCGGCGGCACGTGAATGTCGAGCTGTTCCAGAAGATCGGGAAAACTGATGCTGTCGAGCGGCTTGTTGACGACCAGCCCCATGGCACCCTCGGGGCCGTGCGCGCACATATAAATCAATGTCTGCTGAAAGCGATCATCCTGCATGCTGGGCATGGCGATCAGGAACCGCCCCGTCAGATATTTGTCCTGATCCTGATTACCACCTAAAAATCCAGACACCCGTCACTCCATATCCCGACGCTGGCACAATATCTGATCGCAGATTACGGCTTCATTATGACACATCAGCGGCCGGAGGCAAAAACCATCCCGCTGAAAGGCTTCACGCCGTCTCAATTAAGCGTGATATCCGGGTTCATCCTTGCGTTGACCGGCGTTCTGTGGCGCATGGTATACACGCCATTGCATAACCATGGACGGACAGACATGCCGCGCCTGACGATCCTGACTCTGACCCTGTTTCTTGCGATCCTGACCGTATCGTCGAGCCCGGCATCGGCCGGTACGGCAAGTTCTGAATGGGCCGAAGAAGAGCAATCGGCGGTGCGGCTGATCGCTGCCAGAGACGGCCTCGGCCGGGACGGCGTGGTGCGGGCCGGATTACAGTTCCGCATGCTCCCCGGCTGGAAAATTTACTGGCGCTCGCCGGGTGACGCCGGCTTTCCGCCGCAGCCGGATTTCAAGGGCTCAACCAATGCCGAAATCGGCCCGCTCAGTTGGCCGGTGCCGGAACGCTTTTCCGTGCTCGGCCTCGAAACGCTGGGATACGAAGGGGGCGTCGTGCTGCCCTTCACCATCACCGCCATTGACCCTGCGATGCCTGCCGACATCAGGACCACGGTAAGGTATCTGACGTGCAAGGAAATCTGCATTCCCTACGATGCCGATCTGCAGATGACGCTCGAAAGCGGCAAAGGCGCGCCGACAGCCCTCGCCCACACCATTGGTCAGTTCGATTCGCGGGTGCCGCGAGACGCGCAAGCAGCACGGCTGAACATCACTGAAGCGTGGACGGAATTCAGCGACAAGGGGCTTTATTTTGTTGCCCGCGTCACCTCAGAAACGCCGTTCAAGGCCCCCGATCTGTATGTCGAGGGACCGATCGGCCTTGGCTATGGCGCACCGGCGACAAGTATCGATAGCGGCGGGCTGGCGGCAACACTCAGGGTTCCGGTATCCGGATTCAGGGGCACGCCGTCCGAAGCCGCGCAATCCCTTGCCGGCACCAGGATCACCCTGACCCTGCTGGACGGCGGCAGATCCATGGAAACCGGCATGGCACTCGGCACGCCAAAACCCCATAGTCCGGATACACTGGTCGCAACAGCGGTTCGTCCCGGCTCGCTCACCCTGCCGGTGATCCTCGCCTTCGCCTTTCTGGGCGGCCTGATCCTCAATCTGATGCCGTGCGTGCTGCCGGTGCTATCGCTGAAATTCCTGTCCGTCATCAAACACGGCGGCCAGGCCGCATCGGTCGTGCGTTACAGTTTTCTGGCTTCTGCCGCCGGTATCGTCTTTGCGTTTCTTGTTCTTGCTGCGGCGCTGATCGGGCTGAAAAGCGCCGGTGCCGGCATTGGCTGGGGCATCCAGTTCCAGCAGCCGTGGTTTCTGATCATCATGGCTTTTCTGGTCACCCTGTTCGCCTGCAACATGTGGGGATTCTTTGAATTCCGCCTGCCCGCCGCCATCGCCGGCAAGGCGCACGCGAGCGGCACCCGGGAAGGGCTGGCCGGCCACTTCCTGCAAGGCGTGTTTGCGACATTGCTGGCGACACCTTGCTCGGCACCGTTTCTCGGCACCGCCGTCGGTTTCGCCCTGGCCGGGCAGAACAGCGATATCGTTGCCGTGTTTGCTGTTCTAGGTCTTGGTCTGGCCGCCCCTTACCTGTTGATCGCCGCCCTGCCAAAACTGGTCACGATCATGCCGAAGCCTGGCGCATGGATGGGACGTCTGAAATTCATCCTCGGCCTGGCGCTGGCCGCCACCGCATTATGGTTGCTCAGCGTGCTGGCCGGGGCAGCGGGCACGTTCGAGGCCGTATTGACCGGCGGCTTGCTGATTTTCGTCGGAACCTGGCTCGGCCCGGTCATGCGCACGGTGCCTGAAATCCGCAAAACGACACCCATCGTGCTGGTTGTTGCCGCCTTGGCAGCCATCACAACGGCAGAGCTTGGCGACAACAACGGTTCGCTCGACACCACGACGCCCGGCGTCAGCAAGATCGCCTGGCAGAAATTCGACCCAGCCGCCATTGACCGGCTGACCGGCAAAGGCCAGATCGTGTTTGTCGACGTCACGGCGGACTGGTGCATCACCTGTCAGGTCAACAAGCGGTTTGTGCTTGAACGGGGCCGGATTCTCGAGCTTCTGAACAGCCCGGACGTTGTCGCCATGCAGGCGGACTGGACCCGGCCCGACGCCGGTATTGCCGATTATCTGGCTTCGTTCGGGCGCTACGGCATCCCGTTCAACGCGGTATATGGCACCGGTGCGCCACAGGGCATTGCACTCGCCGAACTGCTGAGCGAAGGGGAAGTCCTGAAGGGCTTCGCAAGGGCAGCGCCGGATCGGCTCAAGGATCGCTTTAAATAACCCGCTTTCCGGGCGTTTCAGCGAAAAACCCTTTGCAAGCGTGATGAATGATCCTATCTCATGGGCAGGTCGACACTGTCGGCCAAAGCTTTTGCATTGAAATTTAATCACCGGGAGAGATAGCATGACCATTAAAGTGGGAGACAAGATTCCAACCGCAACCCTCAACTTTATGACCGAAAACGGTCCAGACGGGGTATCCACAGACGATTTCTTCGCCGGCAAGAAAGTCGCCATTTTCGGCGTTCCGGGTGCTTTCACACCGACCTGCTCGGCCAAGCATCTGCCCGGTTTCGTCGCCAACGCCGCAGCCCTGAAAGCCAAAGGCATCGACGCCATTGCCTGCGTGTCGGTCAACGATCCGTTTGTGATGGGCGCCTGGGGCAAGGATCAGAAGGTCGGCGAGGCCGTCACCATGCTGGCCGACGGCTCGGCCAATTTCACCAAGGCAACCGGCCTCGAGCTGGATTTGACGGCACGCGGCCTTGGCGTGCGTTGCCAGCGGTTCGCGATGATCGTCGACAACGGCACCGTCAAGACGATCCATATCGATGAAGCCGGCGCTTTCGAGAAAACCAGCGCTGAATCCATCCTGAGCGAGCTTTAAGACCTGGAATCCGGGGCATCGCCGCAATCGGCGGTGCCCCCGGCTCTGCCGGCTCGCTATTTACCTGATGGCTGTTTTGCCGGTGGCTGTTTTCTTGGCGGCTGTTTCTCTGCCGCATCCCATACTTTTTGCGATTTTTCAGCTTCGCGGATCACCCAGTCACGGAATGCCAACAGTGCAGGCCGTTTGATCTGTTCCGTACGGCAAACGAAATACACCGAAACATCGGACGGACAGTGGATATCGAACAGGCGGACCAGCCGACCGGTCTCCAGATCGTCCCACACATGCGCACTGCGTGCCAAAGCCACCCCCTGACCTTCGAAGGCCGCCTGGATCGCCATGTTGGTATCGGGGAAACGGGTTCCATCACGTAATGCCGGCAGGTATGTTTCCGGTGCAACGCCGACATAATCGAACCAGTAATCCCAACCGGGCGACAGAATGCTCGATTGCCGCAACAGCAAAGGCAATCGGCACAGGTCTTCCGGGGTTTCCGGCAATCCGTATTCCTCCAGCAAGCGCGGCCTTGCGACCGGGATGACATAATCGCGCATCAACTCCCAGGAACTCAGCCCCGGGTAATTACCGTCGCCCAGTGTGATCGACGCATCCAGATCGCCACGATCCAGCCCGGGGCGGTTATTCTGACGGGTCGAAAGCCAGACATCGATTTCCGGATGCCCGGCCCGGAAATCCTGTAATCGCGGCACCAGCCATTTGACCGCCAGCGACGGCAGCATTTCGATCCTGAGCGCCGTATGCCCCGCTTCGGCTTTCAGCGAGTCCAGCGTCCGCCCCAGTTCATCGATGAATTCATTGACGATTTTCGACAACTGCTCACCGGCCGGAGTCAGCAAAAGCTTGCGGGGGCGGCGTTCGAACAGCTGCACATCCCATAATTCCTCGATATGGCGGATCTGGTGACTGACGGCACTTTGCGTCACGTTCAGCTCATCCGCAGCCTTGGTGAAGCTGAGATGTCTGGCCGCCACGGCAAGGGCGCGCAACGCGGCAATTGGTGGGAGATGCGGCATTTTATTCCCAATAATCTGTGCACTCGAAGCCATATCTATGCATGAATAATTCCTCATGTATAGAATGAAAATCAATCCTTTGTCGAAAAACAACAGGCGGAGTACATATACTTTCAGAAAGTCACCCCCGGAATGTCCGGGGCAGACATGAGGAAAAGAACATGTTTAACAAGAACAGCAAGCGTTTCGCCAACTGGTTCCCCGGCCAGCCCGCCACCCACGATCGTTGGGGTGATCTGATCGGTACAGACGTCAAAGGCCGTGAATTTCGGACCGGCTCGAACGCCGCCACGGATACCGCCGCACGGATGCGCTGGAGCCTTGGTCACGCTTGATCTGGGCCTGATCAGGCGTCAAATCATACCCGTGGGCAAAGCGACCTCCCTTGCAATGCCGGATGCGGGAACCTGAAAGGACACGGCTGCCCCAAACGGTCGTGTCCTTTTTTTATCTACTGGACGCAAAAACCGCCCTATTTGCGTGATTTGCTGCCGGCTTCGACCGCACCCAGACGGGCCAGGGCATCGGCCCGTTCGTTTTCCGGGTGTCCCGCATGTCCCTTGACCCAGCGCCAGTCGATTTGATGATCGCTGAGCGCGGCATCCAGACGGCGCCATAAATCCTCGTTCTTTACGGGTTTTTTGGCTGACGTCTTCCAGCCGTTACGCTTCCAGCCGTGAATCCAGGATGTAATACCGTCACGCAGATACGTGCTGTCGGTATACAGCACGACCCGCTTGCCGTGCCCCCCCTTACCACGTTTGAGGCTTTCCAGAGCCTGTATCGCCGCCATCATTTCCATCCGGTTGTTGGTGGTGTCGGCTTCGCCGCCATACAGTTCCTTTTCGTGGTTACGCCAGCGCGGGATCGCCCCCCAGCCGCCGGGGCCCGGATTTCCTGAACACGCCCCGTCGGTAAAGATCTCGACAGCATCCTGCTCGGTCTCAGTCGAAGCCATACGATTGCGGCCCTTTCACTTGCAGATGAAATTCCAGTTTTCTGATATACTCGATAGGGTTTTTCGGCGTCACGAAGGCCTCATCGGGGGTATTGAGCCAGTCATACAGCCGGGTCAGCAAAAAGCGCAGGGCGGCACCCTGTGCCAGCACCGGCAAGGCCTGTATTTCCAATGGCTCCAGGGGACGCGCCGCCTGATACCCGGCGAGAAAGCGCCTGGCCTTGGTGATGTTGAAGCTCAGATCCGGCTCGAAGCACCAGGCGTTCAGGCAGATCGCAATGTCATAGGCATAAAAATCGCGACAGGCGAAATAGAAATCGATCACTCCGGACAGGTGCTGCTGGCGGAAAAAGACATTGTCGGGGAACAGATCCGCATGGATGACACCAAACGGCAGGCCCGAAGGCCAGTCTGCTGCAATCTTTTCAAGCGTTTCGTCCAGATGTGCAAAAAGCCCCGTTTGCACATCGTCGGCAAAGTCACCGCAGGCATCCAGCAGACCCCGCCATGCACTGACGCCCAGGGCGTTGTCGCGCCTGATGGAAAACCCTTCACCAGCCAGATGGAAGCGGGCCAGCGCATCCCCGACATGGCGGCAATGTTCCGCCGTCGGTCGTTTCGGCCACATCCCGGCGAGGTAGCTGACCAGTGCCGCCGGACGCCCTGCCAATTCCCTGAGCGTTTCGCCGCCCCTGGTCCTGAGCGGCACCGGACAGGGGATGCCATGCGCCGCCAGATGGTCCATAAGGCCCAAAAAGAACGGCAGATCCTCAATTTTCACCCGTTTTTCATACAGCGTCAGGATATAGGGGCCGGTCGTGGTCGTGACGATGAAATTCGAGTTTTCAATACCTTCGGCAATACCCTTGCACGACAACACCTCGCCAATGCCGTAATCGGCAATGAACGCAATCAGTGCATCGTCATCAATTTCCGTGTAAACCGCCATCCGGGCGTTTTAAGGGTTAAGCCAACCGACGCCAAGCGCACATCTGAACGATCCGGTGAATTTGGACGAATTTGGCTGAATACCAACTATACTGGGATCAGAATAACCGGGAGCACACCACGCTCATGAGAGCAGCCCTGCGGCATACACACCTGCGTCGGTTGGCGACCAGCGTCCTCATGGCGCTGGCTGTTGTCATCATGCCCGTTCTGACCCAACCGGTGCATGCTTCCCTGCCGCCGCTGGAAGAGCCCGTTTCCGGTGCTGCCAGCCTGCAGTCCAGTCCACTGATCGAACGTGCGCAAAAAGCCCTGTCGAAGCTGGGGCTTTATGTCGGCCCCGAGGACGGCATACCTGATCGCTCGACCCTGGGTGCCATTCGCATTTATCAGCGCAGCATCGGCCAGGAGCCGACCGGGCGCGTGACGATGGAGTTGATCGGCAAACTGGAATATGCCGTTGGTGTGCGCAAATTGATGCGGCAACTGGATGAAGCCCGAACCGAAAGCATCAATGATGCCCGTTCCAAACTGATGAGCCATCCGGCGACCCGCGATCTGATGACGTCCGACCATACGGACGAGCCGGCCAATCCGACCCGCGACCCGTCGGCATGTTTTGAAAATCCGACAACGCTCTGTCTGCTCGCCGAAGCCCTGGAGAGCGCCAAGGCCATCGGCAAGGCGGAATTGCGGGATTGGGCGCTCGGAGAAATCCTGATTGCCGAAGCCAGAACCGGTCTTGGTGCGAAAGCAATGGAAACGGCAGCCCGGATCAAGGACCCCAGGCTGGTCGTGGTCGCGTTGCGCGACATCGCCGAGGCCCAGGCCGCCGCCGGACGGCCGGAAGACGCCATTGCCGCTGCAGCGATCATTCCGGACCGGGAAAAACAGGCCGATGCCTTCACTACCATTGCAGAAATCCAGCTTCGCCGTGGTGACAAGGACGATGCCCGCAAAACCCTTGAGCGCATGCTCGGTGATCTTGACGGTATCGGTGACGGCCTGAAGCAGATTGCCTACAGGACACGCGCCGCCGTCATTTATGCCAGGGCCGGGGACCGTGATCTGGCCGAGCAGGAATTGACGATTGCAGAGAATTCGGCTCGCGCTCTTCCCTACGACAGCTCGAAAAGCGCCGGCCTCCGCTATGTCGCCTCGGCACTCGCGGATATGGAAGAAACCGCCCGGGCGCTGGACATGCTGCAGGCCGTTTCCAGTCCTTCGGACAAGATACCGGTCCTGATGTCGGCAGCCGAAGCACAGGCCCGCGCCGGCGACGCGGCATCGGCACTGGCGACGGCGTCAGGTATCGAGAATGTTCGTTACCGGGCCATACTGCTTGGCAGGATCGCGCTGGCGCAGGCCAAAGCCGGCCGGGTCGAAGACGCCGACACCACCCTCGATCTGGCGTTTGCCGCTATTGAACGGATCGACAGGCCCTATGCGCGGTCATTCGCCATCAGCCGTGTTGTCCTTGCCATGACCCGGATTCACGGAGAGAACACGGCCCATACGGATGCCGGTCAGGGTTTCAGGAACGCCGCCAAACGGGCTGTTTCCTCAGCAACGTTGATCAATGATACACGGCTCAGGGCGCATACGCTGTGGCTGATCGCGGCCAGGCAAAAAACTTTCGGCGATGCGGACTGGGAGAAAACAGAAGTTCTGGCGCAGGCTGCGACGAAGGAAATTATCGGTGATCTGAGCCGGGTCTGGATGTTCTCCGAACTTGCCGAGGGGCATGCCATCGCCGGCGAAAACGATGCCGCGTGGCTGGCGTTCCAGCGCGGCATCGATATCGCCAGGGGCATCGAGAACACCTGGAGCCGCTCCAGAACGCTCGCCAAACTTGCCGCCACCCTGATCCAGCTTGTCGATCCGGGACAAGGCCGGGAGCTCGATACCCCTTGAATGGCAACAAGGCCCTTGCCTGCTTGTCGCCTTGCCAAGCGTCCTTTACATTTCTGCGGAGATACGGGATTGAGGGATACCACCCGGTATTCAAGCCGTCTCATCATCAGGCAGCCGGATGGCTGCGAGGGTAGATCAGATTTTTAATATGAATATTTTCACGCGATCATTGTTGCTTCTCTCGGCGTTGACCCTGGCCGGTTGCGGTAGCATACCGTTTATGAGCAAAGCACTGGTCTTGCCCTGCCCTTCCTATTACATCCTTGAGGATGCAGCGACATTGACGCAGTTTCAGGATGGACCGGGCCGGGACATCACCGATATTCTCGTCAAGGCGCAGATCGGTGAAATGCAGCTCGCCTGCCTGACCAAAGTCGACAAGGAAACCGATTCCGGCATCATGGTGATCGAAATTGCACCGTTCGTCGCCGCCGAAATGGGTCCCGCCAACACCACTGAAAATGCCACGCTCCCCTATTTCGTCGTGGTTACCGACCCAGAAAAAAATATCCTGTATCGCGAAGTGCTGCAGTTGAAGGTGTCGTTCAAGGGCAACCGCACGCAGATCATCATGCTGGCACCGCCGACATCGGTGGAAATACCGATAACGCCGAAAATCCGGAACGATTATTATCGCATTTACAGCGGCTTTGAACTAACCCGCGAACAGGCCGACTATAATCGCAAGGCCATCCAGGATCGCCTCAACTGATCGGGTCGGCGGCCTCGTCATCCCCGCAGCCTCGTCATCCCCGCAACCTCGTCATCCCCGCAACCTCGTCATCCCCGCGAAGGCGGGGAACCAAACTGACCGTCGATTTGGGTCCCCGCCTTCGCGGGGATGACGAGAAAGAAAACGGTAATACATTGATATTAGAATAAAATTTACAAATCGGGCTCATGGCCCTGCTGCTCGGGTGTGGGGCAGTTTGAAATTTGACACAAGCTGACCGCCCTGCAAAATTCACCCACTCCCCGCTGCCAGCATCGGTTGACCGGCTCATACGCATCTGCAATGATCGAGTGTGAAGACGAAAACCTCGTCACACCGTTGTGGGAGAGACCGGCAACACGTGCCGGCGCCGAAGGAGCAACCGCCCCGGAATCTCTCAGGCAAAAGGACCGCAACGGGTTGAGGCTCTGGAAAGCGGCGTGGCGCAAGCCTCGCCCACCGAAGATGTAAAGCCGCTCTGAATTGTTTTTGAGCGGGTGACACTTTCAGGTTCCGAGACAGAGGGGGCGTGTCAGATGATTGCACGGCGTGATGCCTGAAATTGATCTGGGACGGCCATCTGTTTAGGGGAACCTGTGTGAGCCTGGATACTGCCGACAACCTGAAAACCGTGCCCCTGGCCGATTTTCACCACCGCATGGGTGCCAAAATGGTGCCCTTTGCCGGTTACGAAATGCCGGTGCAATACCCCTCCGGCATTATCGATGAGCATAAACACACCCGAACCAAAGCCGGCCTGTTCGATGTCTCGCACATGGGGCAGGCCTGGCTGCACGGCACGGATGCGGCAAAAGCACTGGAAAGGCTGGTGCCGGGTGATATCCAGGCGCTGCCGGTCGGCCATGGCCGCTACACCATGATCACCAACGATGCCGGCGGCATTATCGACGACCTGATCGTCACCAACTGGGGTGACAGGCTGTTCATCGTCGTCAATGCCTCGCGCAAGGAGATCGATCTGCCGTTGATCGCCGCTGCCTGCGAAGGTCTGGCTGAGCTGGAAATTGTCGAGGATCGCGCCCTGCTCGCCCTGCAGGGGCCGACCGCCGCCGCCGTGCTGGCCGGGCTGGCACCCGAAGCCGGCGCGATGACCTTCATGAGCGCCGCGCACCTCGACATTACCGGGGCCGCCTGCCATGTGACCCGCTCCGGCTATACCGGCGAAGACGGGTTCGAGATTTCCATGCCGCTGACACACGTCGAAGCCATCGCCACCGAACTGTGCCGGCACGCGGACGTGATCCCGGTCGGTCTTGGTGCCCGCGACACCTTGCGACTGGAAGCGGGATTATGCCTGTATGGGCATGATCTTGATGAACAGACCTCGCCGATCGAGGCCGGCCTCGCCTGGACCATCTCGAAGCGGCGCCGCGAAGCCGCCGATTTTCCGGGTGCCCGGCGCATCCTCGGCGAATTGAAGGACGGACCCGCCCGCAAACGCGTCGGCATATTGCCGGAAGGCAAGGCTCCGGCACGGGAAGGCACAGTTGTTCACACCCCGGGCGGCGCATCCACAGGCATCATTACCTCGGGCGGCTTTGGCCCCGGCGTCGGCGGACCGATTGCCATGGGCTATGTCGATGCCGCCGCCGCCGCCATCGGCACGCCCCTTGAGCTTGCGGTCCGCAAGAATATGGTGCCGGCCTCCGTCGTCAAAATGCCGTTTCAACCACATCGTTATCACAAATCATAATTCAGCCATCAGCTTGCAGCAGGAGTACGAAAATGAGCGTCAAATATTCCGAAGATCATGAATGGATTTCCATAGAAGGCGATATCGGCACCGTCGGCATCACCGATCATGCCCAGGAGCAGTTGGGCGAACTGGTCTATATCGAAGTCCCGGAAGTCGGAGCCACACTGGATCAGGGCGATGAAGCGTGCGTCGTCGAATCCGTCAAGGCGGCGTCCGAGGTTTATGCACCGTGCTCGGGCGAAATCCTTGAGGTCAATGAAGACCTGGCCGATGCGCCGACCACCGTCAACGAACATGCCGAAGGCGACGGCTGGTTGTTCAAGATCAGGATCGCCGACATGAGCGAGATGGATGACTACATGGATGCCGCCGGATACAAGGCCTATCTCAAGGATCTCGACGAATGAGCCGTACCAGCCTCGATCAACTGGAGAACAGGGACGAGTTCGTAAACCGGCATATCGGGCCGTCCGACAAGGACATTGCCGAGATGCTTGCCGTGATCGGGCTGGACAGTCTCGACGCCCTCGTTGACAAAGCGGTGCCCGCCGAAATCCGCACCGCAGAGCCGTTCGATGTGCCGGCCATGAGCGAGGCCAAAGCACTCAGCGAACTGTCGCGCATGGCGGCCAGAAACAAGGTCATGAAATCCCTGATCGGGCTTGGCTATCATGACACCTTCACGCCCAGTGTCATTCTCCGCAACCTGATCGAGAACCCGGGCTGGTACACCGCCTACACACCTTATCAGGCGGAAATCTCGCAAGGTCGTCTCGAAGCGCTGCTGAATTTCCAGCAGGCCATGATCGATCTGACCGGCATGCCGCTGGCCAACGCTTCCCTGCTCGACGAAGCGACCGCCGTTGCCGAGGCGATGACGTTGATGAAGCGTTCCGGCAAAAGCAAAAGCGATACCCTGTTCGTGGCCGATAGCTGCCTGCCGCAGACCATCGCCGTCGTCGAAACGCGGGCCAGACCGCTCGGCTTTACGGTCGAAATCGGCGACCCGTTCAAGGACCTTGATCCGGCAAACGTCTTCGGTGTGGTGTTGCAATACCCGGCCGTGGGCGGCGATATTTTCGACTATCAGACCCTGTCCGAGAAAATTCACGAAGCGGGTGCATTGCTGACGGTTGCCTGTGATCCGCTGGCGCTGGTCATGCTTAAGGCGCCCGGTGAATGGGGTGCTGACATCGTCGTCGGCTCGGCACAACGGTTCGGCGTGCCAATGGGCTTCGGAGGACCGCACGCGGCCTTTATGGCATGCCGGGAAGAATACCGCCGCTCCATGCCGGGGCGGATCATCGGCGTTTCGGTGGATGCACAGGGGCGTCAGGCATTGCGCATGGCGCTGCAGACCCGCGAGCAGCATATCCGCCGCGAAAAGGCGACCTCGAATATCTGCACGGCGCAGGTGCTGCTGGCCAATGTCGCCAGCATGTACTGTGTTTATCACGGCCCGGAGGGCCTGAAGCGGATCGCCGAACGTGTGCACCGGCTGACATCGATCCTCGCTGCCGGGCTGAAACAGCTTGGCGTCGATGCCGTCAATGCCCACTGGTTCGACACCCTGACGGTCCGCCGGCCGGGTGCGGCCGAGGCCATTCATGCCCGCGCCGTTGCCGCCGGCTTCAATCTCAGGCGGATCGACGCCGATCACGTCGGCATCTCGTTGAATGAAACCACAACCCGCGATGATGTCGCGGCCCTGTTCGCCGTTATTTCCGGCAACGACGATCACACTCTGAACGTCAGCGCCCTCGATGGCTCTGCAGACGACGGCATACCGCCGTCGCTGGAGCGTGAAAGTGCCGTTCTCAGCCATCCGGTTTTTAGTGCACATCATTCCGAAACGGCGATGATGCGTTATCTCCGCTCCCTCGAAGAAAAGGACCTGGCGTTGAACCGGGCGATGATCCCGCTCGGTTCATGCACCATGAAACTCAATGCGGCGTCCGAGATGATCCCGATCACGTGGTCTGGTTTCGGCCGCATTCATCCGTTCCAGCCGGCCGATCAGGTCACAGGGTACAAGGAACTGATCGACGATCTGGAAGCCAGGCTCTGCCATATCACCGGGTTCCATGCGGTTTCCCTGCAGCCTAATGCCGGATCGCAGGGTGAATACGCCGGTCTCCTGACAATCCGCGCCTATCATCATGATCGAGGCGATGATCACCGCAATGTCTGCCTGATTCCATCAAGCGCGCACGGCACCAATCCGGCCAGCGCCGTGATGGCCAATATGAAGGTGGTCGTCGTCAGTTGCGACGATCATGGTAACGTCGACGTCGCCGATCTGCAGCAGAAGGCCGAAGCCAACGCTGATAATCTGGCCGCCCTGATGGTGACGTATCCATCAACGCACGGCGTCTTCGAGACCGAAATTCGCAAGATCTGCGAGATCGTTCATGCCAACGGCGGTCAGGTCTATATGGACGGTGCCAATCTGCAGGCGATGGTCGGTATCTGCAGACCCGGCAGGTTCGGTCCCGACGTCATGCACATGAACCTGCACAAAACTTTCTGCATTCCGCACGGCGGCGGCGGTCCGGGTGTCGGCCCGATTGCCGTCTCGGAACATCTGGCACCCTTCCTGCCGGGGCATCCGGTGGTGCCGTCGGCCGGTCCCGAAAAGGGCATCGGCGCGGTATCCGCTGCCCCCTGGGGCTCGGCATCGATTTTGCCGATTTCCTGGGCTTATATCGCGATGATGGGCGGCCAGGGTCTGATCAAGGCGACCCAGGTTGCCATTCTCAATGCCAATTATGTCGCCCGGAAACTGCACGGACACTTCGAAATCCTCTATACGGGGCCCGGCGGTCTGGTCGCCCACGAATGCATCATCGATACCCGGCCGATCCAGAACGCCGCGCATATCAGTGTCGATGACATCGCCAAGCGCCTGATGGATTACGGATTTCACAGTCCGACCATGTCCTGGCCGGTGATGCATACCCTGATGATGGAGCCGACCGAATCCGAACCCAAAGAAGAACTCGACCGTTTCTGTCAGGCGATGATTTCTATCGCCGGTGAAGCCGGCAGGATCGAAGCCGGCGAATGGCCGGCCGATGACAATCCGCTGGTGCATGCACCGCATACGGCGGACGTGGTGATGGCGGATACGTGGGATCACGCCTATCCCAGGGAAACGGCGGCCTATCCGGTCAGCGGGTTGCGTCATGACAAGTACTGGCCGAGCGTCGGTCGCATCGACAATGCGCACGGTGACCGCAATCTGGTCTGCACCTGTCCGGCGCTGGATTCCTATATGGAGGCTGCTGAATAACCAAAGGCACGTGAGGATTACAGCCCCGGCAAACGGCTAGAAATCGTCCACTTCCTGGCGCAGGCCTTCGCCGATGTTGCAGGGCGGTCGCTCCGGGCTCGCGGCCGGGATGATCTTGCCCGGCGAGCTTCCTTGCGGGCGAGCAGGCGGAACGGCACCGGCGATTTCCAGGATCAGCTTGCGCCGGACGGCACGTCCGTAATCCTCAAAGCCGTTGGCTACGATGATGAACGCACCCGGTCCGCCGATTACGCAATCTGTGTAGTAATAATCCAGATTGGGGATCTGCCGACGGCCGTAAAGACTGGGCTTGTCATTGATGATCGGCAGGCCGTTGATGGTCATCCCCGACGCCAGCGCCTTCTCGCGGGCCAGCAGAACCGGCGGGCCGTCGTTATTGGCACCGTCGCCCGAGATATCGATCACTTGGCGGCGGGCTTTAAACGGGGAGCGGCGGAAGGATTCCTCTCCCGCCAGCATGGCCCCGCTGATCGAAGTCCAGACATTGACCATGACCGGCTCAAACGCCAGCGCATCGGCAAAGTTGTCGGCGGCTTCCTTGCTGTCGATCAAGGTCCAGTCAACCAGCGTCAACTGATGATGCTTGCCGGCCCATTCAAAGTACGTGACGGCAATCGCGCCATTTGGTCCGTGTTTGATCGCATCGACGACCCGGGGATCGCGAAAGGCGTTGATATAGCCCTGACGCTGCAGGGCAGCCTCGTCTTCATCGACGGAACCGGAAATATCGACGGCGATCACCAGTTCAAGATCAACCAGCCGCTCCTCAGCCATTGGCCGGTTCGGCTGTAGCAACACGCAGATACCGAACACGAAAAGAAAAACAGGCACCAATGGCACCGATGGGCGGCACCTGCGCCATCCCGCAATTTGCCATTCCGCGACTTGATTGACAGTACTAAACCGGCGAAAGTCGATCATCAGAGGAGTGAACGACATGTCTATCAATACCGTCAAGGCTATCGTATTCGACACATTCGGCACCATCACCGACTGGCGTTCGTCGATTGCCCGAGAAGCTGGAATGGTTGCCAACGCCAAAGGCTTGCAGGATTTCGACGGCGATGCCTTCGCCCGCGCCTGGCGGGCCGGATATCGCCCCGGCATGATGCCGGTCATTACCGGAGAGCGCGCCTGGACACCGATCGACGTCATCCATCGTGAGCGGCTTGAAGAAATCCTGCCTGAGTTCGGTCTCGACATGCTTGATGACGGTGAACGCGATCACCTGAACCGGGCATGGCACCGCATCAATCCGTGGCCGGACAGCATTCCGGGCCTGCTCAGGCTGAAGAAAAAATTCTTCATCGCACCGCTGTCCAACGGATCTCTGGCGCTGCTCGCCGGGATGGCCAAGCGGGCCGGCATTCCCTGGGATTTCGTGTTCTCCAGCGATATGCACAAAGCCTACAAGCGCGATCCGAAAGTCTATCAGAACGCCATCGCCCTGCTCGGCTTTGAGCCGGGCGAGGTGATGATGGGTGCCGCGCACAATGACGATCTCGAAGCGGCACGGGAACAAGGGATGCGTACCGCCTATATCAACCGGCCGAGCGAATACGGCGTCGACCAGTCCAAGGACTTCGAAGCGACGAGCGACTGGGATATTATTACCGACAGTGCCGAAGGCGTCGCCGACGCCATGGGGTGCTGATCTGGTTATGACCAGACCTTACGACATCATGGGTATCGACCATGTGGTCATTCGCGCCGGCAACATTGACGCCATGCTGGATTTCTATACCCGCGTGGTCGGCTGTACAGAGGAACGAATAATCGCAAAAATCGGCCTCTATCAGCTTCGCGCTGGACGCACCCTGATCGACCTCGTTGATGTCAAAGGTGAGCTCGGCCGCAAGGGCGGGGCCGCTCCCGCCGACGGGGGCCGCAATATGGATCATCTGTGCCTGCGGATTGATCCGTGGGTCAGCAACGACATTCATGCCTATCTCAAATCGTGCGGCGTCGATGCCGGACCTGTCGAACGCAGAAACGGCGCTGAAGGTGAAGGCCCCTCAATCTATTTCAATGATCCGGAAGATAATATGATCGAGTTCAAGGGACCTGCCGACACAGCTTGATTGCGCGACAGGGTTTCCGCTCAGAACAGACCGCCGTTATTGTTGTCTTCAGAATCCTCAAAATCCTCACCGCCGACGAACAGGTCTTCGACGTATGAGAATTCCTTCCGCAAGCCACGGCGTTCCAGCAGTTTTTTCTGCGCGCCGGCCGGAAAGTCGGAAAACATGATGAGTTTCTTGTCGATCAGCACTTCGATCAGATCTTCAAGAACCCGGGCCAGTTGCAAATCCGACTGAACCCAGTCATCACCGACGGCACCCGGCACATTTTTTAAAATAAACGCCTTCAGTGCCGGATCATCGGGCGCAACTTCATCGCATCCATCAACGGCTTGCTCATAAACGGCAAGAATAGTGCCGTTTTCATCACGGTAGGCATAGGGCATGGCGGTCTCCTCAGTGGATACTAACGGGCATCCACCGGCAGGTATAGCCTCACGATTTGTTTTCGGCTTTTCGACCGATCATCAGCATCGGCACGATACCGATGGCCGTAATCAGGGCAATCACACCAAAAGACAGGGTATACAGCCCGAGCAACTGATGGATGCCGGTAAACAGCATTGGCCCGATAATCACGCCGATGAAGACCGGTACCAGAACCCCGCCGGTGGCGCTGCCGATACGGTCGCTTGGCGCAAGGCGCGCCGTCTCGGCCATGAACACACCATTCCAGCCGACCGCCGAAACCCCAAACAGAAACAGGATTACAAAAACGACGAGCAACGGCATGCCCGGCACCAACAGAGTCGTGACCAGCGCTGCGATGATCGACAGCACCTGAGTGATGATCAGTACTTTTTGCGGGCTCGCGAAGCGATCAGCGTAAGCCCCCCAGCCCAGGCGTCCGACGACACCGGCAACCTGAATAACGGCAAGCCCGACACCAGCCGTCACCAGATCAAGTCGCACGTCCTCGACCAGCA
>JBBDOA010000168.1:0-11199 GCA_040877275.1 Rhodospirillales bacterium
CGCACAGGAAAATCTTGTAGCACGCGATCCCTTCATTGAGGAAGGCATCGCGACCTCCCTCTGACGGCGGCTGCTTGCAGACAAACCCGCCCTTTGATCCGACCGGCACGATTACCGCGTTCTTGACCTGCTGCGCCTTGACCAGACCCAGCACCTCGGTGCGAAAATCCTCGGGCCGATCCGACCAGCGGAGTCCGCCGCGGGCAACATAACCGAAGCGCAGATGCACCCCTTCCACGCGCGGACTGTAAACCCAGATTTCCCGGAACGGGCGCGGTAGCGGCATGTCCTCGACGGTGTGGGAGTTGATCTTGAACGAAACATAGGATTTAGGCCGCCCATCGGCATCCGGCTGGAAATAGTTTGTCCGGGTCACCGAATCCAGCAGATTGAGGAAACGACGCAGGATGCGGTCTTCGTCAGCGCTGGCCACGGCTTCCAGTTTTTCGATATATTTCGCGCGCATTTTGGCAGGGCTGGTTTTGCCTGCCGGCTTTCCTTTGGGGTTGAAAATCGTCTGGAACATATCGACCAGCAGGCGGGCAAAACCGGAATGGCGGGCAATCGTCTGCTCCATATAGGCCTGGGAAAAAGTAATGCCGACCTGACGCAGATACTTGCAGAACGCCCTGAGCACGACAATTTCCCGCCACGTCAATCCGGCACCAACGACCAGGGCGTTGAAACCATCGCTTTCCGCATCGCCGTGCCAGACGCGGGCAAACGCATCTTCGAAATTGTCCCGGATTGCCTCGACGTCGATGCCGGCACCGCTGCGTGGTTCCAGTCCGAAATCGTGGATCACCAGCCTTGAGAAACTGGCATCGCTGACCGTCACCGGATGCGGACCACCCTCGTTGATCACCTTGAAGCCCATGTGTTCAAACACCGGCAGAACATCCGAGAGCGGGATATCGTTCTCCGGGTTATACAGCTTGAAGCGGACCGTATTACCCGTGCCGCCGGACGGTTTATAGAGATGAAAACCGACCTTGCCCGAAGCGTCGACCTCTTCGATGCGTTGCAGATCGAACAGCACCTCAGCGGATGAATACTGCGCCTGATAGGCTGGACCGAAGGCGTTCTTGAAACGCGCATGCAGCGTATGCGCTCGGGCTTCGCCCTCAGCGGATATCAGCGCATCGAGCACCTTGTCGCCCCAGGAACGGGCGGCATCGGTGATCCTGGCTTCGATGGCTGCAATGTCGTATTCGGGGATTTTGCGTCCCGGCAGCGTGATGATCAGATGCACCCGGGCCAGCGGGGAATCGCCCAGCTGCGTGAAAAACGCCGACGGCTGGCCGTTCACTGCACTGGACAGGATCTCCTGAATTTTCTGTCTGAGGGCGGTGTCATATCGATCACGGGGCACGAACACGATGCACGACAGATAGCGTTTGAACGCATCCTCGCGGACAAACAGCGCGACCCGCTGGCGTTCCTGCAGATACAGGATGCCGGTGGCGATTTTATAAAGCGTCTCTTCCCTGGTCTGAAACAGCTCGTCCCGCGGATAGGTTTCGAGGATATTCAAAAGCGCCTTGCCATCGTGGCTGTCGCGGGAATACCCGGCGCGGTCGACGATGTTTTGCAGGCGGCGGCGCAACAAGGGAATATTGCGCGGCGACAGATTGTAAGCGACCGACGTGAACAGACCGACGAACAGGCAATGACCGACAACCTTGCCGTTCTTATCAAGTTTCTTGATGCCGATGGCATCCATATGCACCGAACGATGCACGACCGAGCGCTGGTTTGATTTGGTGACGCTCAGCAGATCGCGTTCGCTCAGGAATTCGCTGATTTCTGCCGACTGTGCGTTCTTCGCATGAAACGGCTCAAACACGGCGACGCCCGGATCGCGCAGCACACCAAGCCCCGAAGCCCGATCAATGCTGGCCCGGGCTTTTTTGCCGGTGCCGGAAATCCTGTATTCGCGGAAACCCAGGAACGTGAAGTGGTTGTCATGCAGCCAGCGCAGCAGTTCGCGGACTTCCTGCGCCTCTTCGATCTGGATACCGCGCGGTACAATCTCGAGATCGGCGATTTCCTGAACCATGCGCTCTCGCATCGGTCGCCAGTCTTCGACTGCGGCGCGGACATCTTGCAGAACCTTGTGCAGCGTCGCTGCGATATCCTTGAGCCCCCCATCGGACTGTTGCGTCACCTGAAAGTGCATGAAGCTTTCATTCCGGGCATCAATGTCCTTGTGGCCACGTGACAGGATATCAAGCACGGTACCGGCCTTGTTGCGGCGGATCTTGCAGATCGGATGGATGACCAGATTGATCGCAAGGTCGCGTCGGTTCAGCTCGGCAGCGACGGAATCAACCAGAAACGGCATATCATCGGTAACAATTTCGATGACGCTGTGATTACTCGCCCATCCGTCCCTTTTTTTGTCGGGATTGAATACGCGGATATTGGCGGCGCGGGCCTTGCGTGTCCTGCCGGTCTCAAGGTGAGACCGCGCCATACCTGCAAGCTCGTTACCGCTCAGGCCTTCAAGGTCATGGACCGGCACATGTGCAAAATATTCCCCGATGAAAGCCTTGAGGTGTTTCCCCCTGGCACCTTTGTCAGATTTCTGTGCGGATTTCTGTGCGCTGATAACGAGCGGGCCGCCCGTATGATCGGTATTCGGCATTGGATGCTCCCTTTGCCCGTCTCTCCGTCGGGGCATTATCCGACAAGGCTATCGCATCCGGGCGCATAGGGGAAGTGATGCAATGATGAAATGCAGGGAGCACGGCAATCCGTCCGAAGCGCCCGGTTAAAACCGGACAGACAGACTGAGCGAACCGAAACGGTCAGATTCCGCCTGCGTATCGAACTCGCGAGTCCGTATGACGTGGGTGAAGGCAATCCGGAGCTGATCATAGGTGATCGCGACACCGGTGACGAAATCAGCGACCAGCGGCTTTTTGTCGACACTGTGACTGTCGGAGAACGTATTGCCGTCGAGAAAGATATTGCGCAACACCCAACGGCCGTCGACGCCGGCAAAGGCATACCATGCCAGTTTTTCAGCCGGATTGATCGCGCCGAAACCGGACAGGCTCGGGCGGATCAGCGGCGGCCCGAAGTCGACATAGAGCTCCTGGCCGACGCGCAGGATCACGCCGCCGTTCAGATGCGTATAGACGTTGCCGAGCGAGCCGCCGACATGCGGAATCGCGTCCGCTTCGAAGCCGACAAAGCGCAACGCCTTGTGCCGCCATTTACGCTCGCCGATCAGATTGATGCCGGGCTCGTTGCCGATCTGGTTGTCCCAGCCCTTCGACGTCTCGACATTGATCAGCTTGTGGTACTCGTTCTGTATCGGCTCGCCCAGCGCCGCCGGACCGACGACACCGAATTCGAGCGCCATCTTGTCGAGGGTTTCGGTGTAATGATCGCCGAGCCCCTTGCCGGTCTCCGCATACAGTGACGCCGAAGCATACAGCCATCCGGCATAAGGGCGGTCATCCTGGAGCCGGTTTCTGGTTTTGGTATCGTTCGGCGTATAGATATTGTGGCCAAGCTCAAGACCGAGGCGGCCACCGCGCACATCGGCCAGCGGATACAGCATCTGCAGGGCATCGCGCACTTCCGGTAGCGCCGTGCCGTCATCGGCATCCGATATCCAGCCGAGACGGACCCCGTTGGAATAATGACGATCCGTGTTGGCGATGCGGTCGTTTTCGACGCTCAACGTCCAGGTGCCGGCCGTGGCAATGCCGATGGTGCCCGGAGCAACGAAACCCAGGGCGCTGATCAGGGCAAGACTGAGGCAAAACCGGCGCATGCAGATACATAGCGCGATCCGACGCTCGGGAAAAGTCGATATACCGAACATTGTGCCGGGATGTCTGACCGGACAGGTCATTGAAAGAAAATGGAGCGGGCGATGAGATTCGAACTCACGACATCAACCTTGGCAAGGTTGCGCTCTACCCCTGAGCTACGCCCGCACCATAAAACTTTCGGCGCACGCCGAAAGCGGAGGGGATAATACGCATCGGGTAACTGTTTTCAAGCGCATATTACTGATTTTTCCCGATACCGGCTTTTCCCGGTTTTCGCGCCAATAAGGTCGATGTTGACGGCTGGACCTTGCCGTCCGCCGATTGGTCGTCCATTTATAGGGGAACGCCTATTATCTATTATAATGTGGCTCCTGTTGAGCCGGACCAGCGCTAAGGAAGATACTATGGATTTCGTGATCAATCCCGACGGCAGCATGTCGCCAAAACAACCGTCCCCGCATGACGCATCACCGCAGGGCGGCGCGCCCGGGCCCGACCCTGCCCGACCGGGCCCGACCGAGGGCATCGTGCTTGATGCCAACTCGCCCCAGGGCCTCGACGCCAGGCCGGTCGGTGGCAGCGCCGGCGCACTGGTTTCGGATTCAGATACCGACAAATTCATGGTCGACGTCATCGAGGCCTCGAAACAAATCCCGGTGATCGTCGATTTCTGGGCACCGTGGTGCGGGCCGTGCAAGCAGCTTGGCCCGATGCTGGAAAAACTGGTCCGCGAAGCCGGCGGCACCGTCAGGATGGTCAAGATCAACGTCGACGAAAATCAGGAACTGGCGGCGCAGATGCGGATCCAGTCGATCCCGGCCGTGTATGCGTTCAAGGGCGGCCAGCCGGTCGACGGGTTCATGGGGGCGCTGCCGGAAAGCCAGCTCAAGGCCTTCATCGACAAACTGACCGATGGTGCCAAAGGTGCCCTGGAACAACTTCTGGACGATGCCGATGCGGCGCTGGCAAACGAAGACCCGCTTGCCGCGCTGGCTTTATATGGTGAAGCCCAGCAAACCAGCCCGGAAAACGAACGGGCCATTGCCGGCATGATCCGTGCCGCCCTCGCCGCTGGTGAGGTCGAAACCACCGAAGACATCATCAATGGTCTTTCCGAAGTGCAAAAGATGAAGGGCGCGATAGCCCAGGCGATTTCCGCCGTACAGCTGGCGCAGGAAGCCGGCGACAGCGGTGATCTGGCCGAGCTGCAGGCCCGGGCCGATGCCGACCCGAAGGATCTGCAGGCGCAGTTCGACCTGGCGCTGGGTCTTTACGCGGCCAGGCGCAACGAGCAGGCCATTGATACCCTGCTCGACATCATCAGACGCAAACGCGACTGGAACGACGGCGCGGCGCGTGAGCAGCTGATCAAGATCTTCGATGCGCTCGGCCCGATCCACGAGCTGACCCTGAGCGGACGACGCCGGTTGTCGTCGGTGCTGTTTTCGTAAGCATCCGGCATGTCATGATCAACCGCATCCGTACCCTGAACCTGGAAACGCTGCCGGATATTCTGCCGGTGTTTCCATTGCCGGGTGCCATGCTATTGCCGGGTGGTCAGCTGCCGTTGAATATCTTTGAGCCGCGCTATCTGAACATGGTCGAGGATGCACTGGCCGGGGCCCGACTGATCGGCATGATCCAGCCGCTGCATGAAAGCACCGAACAACTGGTTGCCGACGGCATCCGGCTCTATGACATCGGCTGTGCCGGCAGGATGTCGCAATTTTCAGAAACCGGCGATGGCCGTTATATCATCGCCCTCGACGGCCTGATCCGCTTTCGCGTTGCCGAAGAGCTGCCATCGGCGGATGGGTATCGTCGTGTCCGCGCCGATTATTCGGCCTTTGCCGCTGATATGCAGCCGTCATCGGATACCGTGAGCCCGCCCCTGCCGGACCGCCCGAAGCTGGTCTCGGCAATGACCCGCTATTTTGAGATCAAGGGCATTGAAGCAGACCTGACATCCATAGAGAATGCGCCGGATGCCCTGCTGGTCGACACGCTGGCCATGACCTGCCCGCTTGACCCCGGCGAAAAACAGGCCCTGCTGGAATGCAACGACCGGGCGCAGCGGGCCAGACTGCTGACCAGCATGTTCGAGATCGCCGCTTATTCGTCCGACCCGGCGCAGCCCGGTACACGCCAATAACCGCCCAGGGAGTACAGCCATGTCCACCGCCACGGCCACCGAAATCGACCCTAAACTTCTGGAAATACTGGTCTGCCCGCTGACCAAGGGCAGCCTGCGTTATGACCGGGAAAACCAGGAGCTGATCAGCGACAAGGCCGGGCTCGCGTATCCGATCCGTGACGGCATTCCGATCATGCTGGCGGACGAGGCGCGTGCGCTCGATGATGCGCCCGGCAAAGACAGGGCCGGCAAAGAGAGGGATTGATATTTTGCCCGACACTTTCAGCCAGAAGCACCACCCCAGTGAAATCCGCCTGATCCGCGAAACAAAGACGCTCGAGGTTGATTTCGAGGACGGCCAATCGATTGCCCTGCCGGCAGAACTGCTGCGGGTCGAAAGCCCGTCGGCCGATGTGCAGGGGCATGGCCCCAGCCAGAAGAAGACCGTCGCCGGACGCCGTCATGTCGGCATCATGGGTGTTGAGCCGGTCGGCAACTATGCGGTTCGCCTTAAATTCGACGACATGCACGACACCGGCATCTTCACCTGGGATTATCTGCACGATATGGGTCAGCGCAAGGACGAGATGTGGGCCAACTATCTGGCCGAGCTGGATCAGAAAGGCCTCAGCCGCGACCCGTGAGTGTGCTGTTCTTTGGAAATCCTGGACCCCGGTCTGCACCGGGGTGACGCGCGGCGTTGAACAGCACCCCTCTGCTGTCATTCCGGCGCACGCCGGAATCCAGAGTATCCGTCTTGATCAAGCGATTTTAGGGGTCCATTTTCGGTTTTGTTTGATGAGGGTGTTTGCGAGTTCGATAAGCTAGCGCAGGAGTGCTGTGAGGGCGACTTTGGCTTGGTTACCGCCTCTAGGCCAGACCGAGAAAAACCGGAATTGCCCGATCAAGCCGCACCATGTCCGCGTCGTCCAGGCGACCAATCCGTTCCCCCAGACGTTCTTTCGACACCGTCGTGATTTTATCGACCATCAGCCGCGAGACAGTGCGAAGACCGTTCGCTTCGCTGGAACTGACCGGAATCCGGAACAGCGGTGCTTCCGTCTCGTCCGAGGTGAACACGCAAATCGTCACCGATGCCGTGGCGTCAAAGCGGTTGTCCTGGATGATAACCGCGAGGCGCGGCTTGCCTGCGTAACCGCTCCCCGAAACCGTCCAGATGTCGCCGCGTCTCACGCTTGATCGCGGTCGGTTATTGAATCGACGAAGGCCTGGTCCTCGCGCTCACGCGCACTGCTCGCCACCGCGAGGGACTGGCGGTGAGCTTCCGCGACGAACCCTGCAGTGCGGGTGTCGGGTACCCAAATCTGGACAGGCCTCAGACCCCGCGCCCGCATGCGCTCGCGATAGGTCCGCACCTTTTCACGTGAGCTCAGCTTCCTGTTCATACCTGTCTCCATGCATGACCTTTGATCACGGTTACATGTAACCTAATCAGAATGGGCTTTCCATGCAAGGGTCATGGAATCCTCATATGCCGGGGTGACGCGCGGTTGTGAGGTCTAGCGCCGCATCAGGCTGGGTAGATCACCCATCAGGCCCATCGCTGAGCGCATCAGCATTTTCTTCAGGGGCGGCATCCGGTTGACCACACCAAGACCGAGATCGCGGGCGTGGCGGATCGGCGCAATATCATTGGAAAACAGCCGGTTGAGGCCGTCGGTTACGGCCAGCATCAGGGTGTTGTCAAAGCGCCGCCAGCGCTGATAGCGCTGCAACACCGAAGCGGCACCGATATCCAGGCCGACGCGGCGGGCTTCCACCAGCACATCTCGCAGCGCGGCGACATCGCGGTAGCCCATGTTCAGCCCCTGACCGGCAATCGGATGCATGCCGTGGTCGGCATCGCCGATCAGGACCAGCCGTTCAGCGATGGACGTTGCCGCAAACTGCAGCCCGAGCGGATGGCAGAAACGCGGCCCGACGAGCGAGATTTCGCCCATGAAATCGCCGAACCGTCTGGACAGTTCCGCCATGAACTCAGGCGCGTCGAGGGCAACCAGAGCCCGCGCCTGTGCGGCCCGTTCCGTCCAGACAATCGACGAGCGCCGGCCCGGCCTTGCGGCGCTGCCCTTGAGCGGCAGAATAGCAAAGGGACCGGCCGGCAGGAAATGTTCGTGCGCGACAAAGCCGTGCGCGCGCTCGTGTTCGACCGTGCAGACAATCGCTTCCTGCGGATAGCGCCAGTGAGTTGTGCGGATCCCGGCGTCTTCACGGGTTTTTGATGCCCGGCCATCCGCGGCGACGGCCAGAGACGCGCTGATTTCCCGACCGTCCGACAGGGTGGCTATAACACCGGCGCGATCACGCTTCAGTGTTTCAACCCGCATCGGTGCCAGCATGGTCACACCGGTATCACGCTCAAGCGCTTTCAGGGCGGCGAGACGGATGTGCCGGTTTTCAGCCAGATACCCGAGCGGCCCGGCCCCGACATCGTGATGGTCATAATGCAGAAACAGCGGCGATGCGCCGTCGGCAACCCGGATATCAAGGATCGGCGCAACCTCGTCCATGAGATAAGGCCAGATACCGATCGCGCTGAGCATCCGTTCCGAGGATGCCGAGATCGCCGAGGCGCGACCGTCAAAGGCGGTATCAGTGGCGGTCGCGGGATCCGTGCCGTCAACCACGATAACCCGAAAGCCTGAAGCCGACAGGGCACGGGCGGCAACACTGCCGACCAGGCCGCCGCCGATCATCAGAACGTCGGCATCTTGCAGGTTGGACTTTTCAGAGGGTGCTTTTCCGGTGCGCATAGGCGCATTAGGTCCCGCCCGACCATGCGCTGTCCAGCCTGATTTTCTCCTGAATATATGCCTATAATATAATCAGTGCCAAATTATGCATATAATTTCATCATATTTTCAGGGCTTCGGCAGCACATCAAGCCCCGACAATAGCACATAACCCATTGTAAATAAAGAATAGTATCAGATTTTCTGGAGTTGGCACGAACCTTGATATTAGCCCCACAGAGGTCCCGCGGGGCCCACGTAACGTACAAGGGGGACGCCGTGCGCTCACACATTCGGCGCTCCTGCTCACTCAACGGAAGGAGTTCAGCATGAAAATGATCATGGCGGTCATCAAGCCGTTCAAGCTCGAGGAGGTTCGCGAAGCGCTGACCCCGCTCGGCATTGAAGGCATGACCGTATCCGAAGTTAAAGGTTTCGGTCGGCAAAAGGGCCAGGCTGAAATTTATCGTGGCGCGGAGTATCAAGTGAACTTCCTGCCGAAAGTCAAAATCGAAATCGCGTGTGTCGACGATATCGTCGAACAGGTAGTCGAAGCGGTCCAGAAAACGGCCATGACGGGCAAAATCGGGGACGGCAAGATTTTTGTCTACGCCCTCGACAAGGCGGTCAGGATCCGGACCGGCGAAACCAACGCGGAAGCGCTCTAGGAGGAATGAAACTATGAACCTTGCTCACATGATCAAGCGCACGACCGCAATCACGGCTGGTGCTGCCATCGCCGTCCTGGCGGCTGCCGGCCCGGCCCTGGCTGATGTCAGCCCGGAGACCGCCTACGTCTTCAACACCTTTTCCTTTCTGATCCATGGCGTCCTCGTGATGTTCATGGCCGCCGGCTTTGCGATGCTGGAATCAGGTCTGGTCCGTTCCAAAAACACGGCCACGATCTGCCTCAAGAACATCGCGCTGTATTCCGTTGCCGGCATCATGTTCTACCTGGTCGGCTACAACATCATGTATGTTGATGTCCCTGAAGGCGGCTGGATGGGCACGATTGCCCTTTTCTACAATCCGGGTGCAGACGAGCTGGCCCTGATCAACGCCGACGAAGCAACCGCCGAGATGGTCACCAAGGTTGCCGAAACCGGTTATTCGGTCGCATCCGACTGGTTCTTCCAGATGGTGTTCGTTGCAACGGCGGCGTCGATTGTTTCCGGCACCGTTGCCGAGCGCATCAAGTTCTGGCCGTTCATGATCTTCGTGGTCGTGCTTGCTGCCGTCATTTACCCGATCCAGGCTTCCTGGGTCTGGGGCGGTGGCTGGCTGTCGGCAATGGGATTCTCGGACTTTGCCGGATCAACACTGGTGCACTCAACGGGTGGCTGGGCCGCACTGACCGGCGCCATCATCCTCGGTGCCCGCAAAGGCAAGTACTCGGACGACGGCAAGGTCCGCGCCATGCCGGGTGCGAACATCCCGCTCGCGACACTGGGTACGTTCATCCTGTGGTTCGGCTGGTTCGGCTTCAACGGTGGCTCGCAGCTGGCGCTGGGTTCCGCACTCGATGCGGCAGCCATCTCGATCGTTTACGTCAACACCAACCTGGCGGCTGCCGCCGGCGTTGTCATAGCGATGATCCTGGCTCAGTTGATCTACAAAAAGGTCGATGTCACGCTGGCGCTGAACGGTGCCATCGGTGGCCTCGTTGCCATCACCGCCGGCCCCGACCTGCAGAACCATTTCTTTGCCATCATCGTCGGTGGCATCGGTGGTGCGCTGGTCGTGTTTGCGGTGCCGATCATCGACAAGCTGAAAATCGATGATGTGGTCGGTGCCATCTCGGCGCACCTGGTTGCCGGTATCTGGGGCACCCTTGCCGTCGGGATCTTCGGCGGCGGCTCCATCGTCACCCAGGCCATCGGCATTGTGTCGATAGGCGCGTTTGTCGCCATCTCCAGCGCCATCGTCTGGACGATCCTGAAAGTCACCATCGGCATTCGGGTTTCGGAAGAGGACGAAGCAATCGGCCTCGACCGCGCCGAATGCGGCATGGAAGCGTATCCGGAGTTCGGAAAAGGCTCCCAAACCCTCTGATCCCTCTCCGAGATCAGTTGGTTCTCCCCGAAAGCCGGGCGGTTCTCCGCCCGGCTTTCACCTTTTCAGGGCTATCCTCTTCCACACATGCTCGCCCTTCATCCTTCGAGACGGCCCTTCGGGCCTCCTCAGGATGAGGAATCCATTATCCGAAAATCCTGCTTCGCCTCATCCTGAGGAGCGCACAGCGCGTCTCGAAGGATGGGAGAGCCGGGCGGGCCGTTGGGTCCCCGCCGCAGCCTGTGCCCGCAAAGGTGGGTGCCGGAATGACGTCCAGCTGAGCCGTCCGCGAATCGCCCAGCCGATTCGCGCCAGACATTAATAACGAAACCGAACAGTGGCCGCTAAGCCCCCGATATATAGTGGTTAATTTGCATTTACCATCCATCCCTTCCGGGCCTTTGCGGCGTTAACTTTCTGGTAAGAAACGGTGCTTACGAAGGGTGTATGACCGTCTTGCGCTCACATTCCG
>JBBDOA010000169.1:0-11139 GCA_040877275.1 Rhodospirillales bacterium
CGATAACAGAGATCACCGATGAGCACGCAGGTATCACATATCATCCGCCGCCGCAGTGTTCCGGTCCCGGTCGGCGATGTCATCATCGGTGGGGGCCCGGTCGTCGTGCAGTCGATGACCAATACCGATACGGCCGATATCAAGGGCACGGTGGCGCAGGTTGCGGCCCTTGCCGAAGCCGGCTCCGAAATCGTCCGGATCACTGTTGACCGTGACGCGGCAGCCAAGGCCGTCCCGCACATTCGCGACGCGCTCGACAAAATGGGCTGCAACGTGCCGCTGGTTGGTGATTTCCATTACATCGGCCACACCTTGCTGACGCAGAATCCGGCCTGTGCCGAAGCGCTGGCCAAATACCGCATCAATCCGGGCAATGTCGGGTTCCGCGAAAAACGAGACCGTCAGTTCACGACGATGATCGAAGTGGCTCTGAAATATGACCGGCCGGTCCGGATCGGCGTCAACTGGGGTAGCCTCGATCAGGAACTGGTAGTGGCGATGATGGACCGCAATTCGGCATCGGCGAACCCGAAACCGGCACAGGACATCACGGAAGAAGCCCTCGTCGTTTCTGCATTGCAAAGTGCAGAGCTGGCGCGTGAATTGGGGATGGGGGCCGACAGGATCGTGCTGTCGTGCAAGGTCTCGGATGTCCAAAGCCTGGTTCGGGTTTACCGCACGCTGGCCGGCAAATGCGATTATGCCCTGCATCTGGGTCTGACCGAAGCCGGCATGGGCTCAAAGGGAATTGTAGCGTCAACGGCGGCGCTGGCGGTTTTGCTGCAGGAAGGGATCGGTGACACGATCCGCGTTTCGCTGACCCCGGCTCCCGGTGGCGACCGGACCGAGGAAGTCATCGTCGCGCAGCAAATCTTGCAGACCATGGGCATACGCTCGTTTATGCCGCTGGTAACAGCCTGTCCGGGATGCGGTCGGACGACGAGCACGGTGTTTCAGGATCTGGCCGGCAAAATTCAAAGCTATATCCGCCATCGCATGCCGAACTGGCGCGAGGAATACAACGGTGTTGAGGACATGACGGTTGCCGTGATGGGCTGCATCGTCAATGGACCGGGTGAAAGCAAGCATGCCGATATCGGCATCTCGCTACCGGGTACCGGGGAAACACCTTCGGCGCCGGTCTTTATCGATGGTGAAAAACGCATGACCCTCAAGGGGGCCGGCATCGCCGAGGAATTTCAGGGTATCGTCGAAGAATATGTGAAAAACCGCTACGGTGGCGGCACGGCGTCCGACGCCGCGAAATAGCTGAACGGGCGGGGAAACATGGCGACGCTGCAGCCAGTACGCGGGACACACGACCTGCTGCCTTCTGATATGAGGGCACAACGCCACGTCATGGATACGGCGCAGGCGATTGCCCTGCTTTATGGCTTCGAGGAAATGACGCCGCCGGTCTTTGAGTTCACCGACGTCTTTCAGCGCACCCTTGGCGATACGTCTGACATCGTCACCAAGGAAATGTATACCTTTGATGATCGTGGCGGCGACAGCATCACGCTGCGCCCGGAATTTACCGCCGGAATTGCCAGGGCCTTCATGTCGAACGGTCTGCAGCAGGCGGTGCCGGTCAAGTTCTTCGCCCGCGGTCCGGTGTTTCGCTATGAGCGTCCGCAGAAGGGCCGGTTGCGTCAGTTCCATCAGGTCGACGTGGAAATCCTCGGCGTGCCGGGGCCGCAAGCCGATATCGAGGTGATTGCGGTCGGTGCGCATCTGTTAAAGGCATTGGGTATCTCTGCCGACGTGAAACTCGAAATCAATACGCTGGGCGATACGGAAAGCCGGCAGCACTACCGCGATACCCTGGTTGCGTATCTGAACGGGCACAAAAGCGAACTTTCGGAAGACAGCCTTAACCGGCTTGAGAAAAACCCGCTCAGGATTTTCGATTCCAAGGACGAGGGTGATCGTTCGGTAATGGCCGATGCGCCGTTGCTGAGCGAGCATCTGAACGACCATTCCAGGCAATTCTTTGACGCGGTTCTGCTGGGGCTTGCGGATGTCGGCGTTGAGACAACGATCAACCGAAGGCTGGTCAGGGGGCTCGACTATTATTCGCATACGGCCTTTGAATTCGTCACCGACAAGCTTGGTGCGCAGGGCGCTGTGCTCGCCGGTGGTCGCTACGACGGCCTGATGGAGCAAATGGGTGGCAAGCCGACCCCCGGGATCGGCTGGGCTGCCGGTGTCGAACGCCTCGCCATGATGGTGGGTGAACCGGTGGGTGCTGTGCGTCCGATTGCGGTCATTCCCGTCGGAGATGCCGCATCCCGCACCGCCATAATCGTTGCACAAACCTTGCGTGAAGCCGGATATCATGTCGATCTCGGATACAGCGGCAACATGGGCAAGCGGATGAAACGGGCCGATAAACTGAATGCTGTGGCAGCGGTGCTGCTGGGCGATGACGAACTGGCCCGCAAAGCAGCGACCGTTCGCGACATGCAAAACGGCGAGCAAGCGGAGGTGCCACTCTCGGAACTTCGGGAGCACCTCGCCAGGTACCGATAGCGATCGTGGCCGGCACATCCGACCCACCGCGTATCCCCCTCATCGTCGGCGCGCATCATCGCACCGGCAGTCTGACCTTGCGTGACAGGCTGTTCGTCGAAGACGCCGATGTGCCGGCATTTCTGGCCAGGCTCAGGGAACGCGGCATCGAACAGGCCGTTGTGCTGTCGACCTGCGACCGGGTCGAGGTGCTGACTGTCTCCGGCAACACGGAAACCGATACCGGCGTGCTCGGTGAAGTTCTCGGCACCCATGCCGGGTTGCCGGTACAGGAATTGTCATCGTCTCTGGTGTCGTTGAAAGAAGCGGAAGCCGTGCGTCATTTGTTCAGGGTTGCGGCATCCCTTGAAAGCGTTGTCGTCGGCGAGCCGCAAATTCTGGGGCAGCTCAAGGCCTGCCACCGGCTTGCCAGGGATCAGGGGATGGCATCTGGCGATCTGGAATCCCTGATGCAGGCGGCCTATGGGGCAGCCAAGCGGGTGCGCAGCGAAACCGCGATCGGCGAGCGCCCTGTATCGATTGCCGCTGTTGCCATTGGCATCGCCCGGGAAGTGCATGGCCAACTTGAAAATGCGACTGCTGCGCTGCTCGGCAACGGCGATATGGGTGAAGTTATTGCCGGAGAGCTGCTGCGTGCCGGCCTTGGCAGGCTGACGGTATGCGATATCGACACCCGGTCCGGTATTGATGTCGCCGAAAGACTGGGCGTGCCTCATGCCGGTGAAGGCGCTCTGGCGGAAATGCTGTCCGCTGCTGATATCGTCATTACGGCTGCCGGTGGGCGTCGGTTGGTCCTGAATGCGGATATGGTGCGGGCAGCCCTGAAAAGCAGGCGATCAAGACCGCAGTTTATCGTCGATGCAGGGTTGCCGCGCGATGTTGATACGGCTGTCGACAGACTGGATGATGCATTTTTGTATGATCTTGCCGATCTTGAGCGCCTGGCGCTGGAGGGACGGGCAAACCGTTCGTTCGAGGCCGAGGCGGCAGACCGGATCATCGCCGTTGAAGTCGATGCCTTTCTTAAGGGCAGGATTGAGCGGACGGCAACGCCGGCTCTAGCCGCGCTACGCAGCCATGTCGCATCACTGCGCGAACAGGTTCTGCTGGAAGCCGGCAATGACGCCGAGCGCGCCACACATATGCTGATGCAGCGGCTTCTGCATACGCCAAGTGAGCGTTTGCGGGCAATGACGCATGCAAACGAAGACATAGAGGCAGCCGAACATCTGATCCGCGAGCTTTTCGGGATTACAGAAAATGGAGAGAACAAATCGTGAGTATGGAAGAACACCTTGAAAAACTGGCGTCGCGGTTTGATGAACTGACGCACCTGATGTCGGAAAATAATGTGACCGGCGAAGATTATGCCTCTCTGTCCAAGGAATATTCGGACATTGCGCCGATAGTGACGGCGATCAACAAATTTCGCGCGGCACGGCAGGAATTCATCGACGCGGCTGCAATGGTCAATGACCCTGGCAATGATGCCGAAATGCGGGCACTGGCTGATGAGGAATGCCGGGCACTGAAGGCACGTCTGGTTAAACTTGAAGACGCCCTGAATCTTTTGATGGTGCCCAGGGACGAGGCTGACGGACGGAATGCTCTTCTTGAAATCCGCGCCGGTACAGGGGGCGAGGAGGCCGCGCTGTTTGCGGCCTCCCTGTTTCGGATGTACCACCGGTACGCTGATCGGATGGGTTGGAAATTCAATGTCATCAGCCTGCAGGAAACGGGGATTGGTGGCACCAAGGAAGCGATTGCCGAAATTACCGGCCGTGATGTCTTTCAGTATCTCAAGTTCGAAAGCGGCGTGCACCGGGTGCAGCGGGTCCCGGTGACGGAATCGGGGGGGCGTATCCATACTTCTGCGGCGACTGTAGCGGTCATGCCGGAAGCCGAGGAGGTCGATGTCCATATTGAAGATAAGGATCTGCGCATCGATACCTATCGGGCCCAGGGTGCAGGCGGACAGCACATCAACACGACCGACAGCGCGGTTCGCATTACCCATATCCCGTCCGGGGTTGTGGTGTCACAGCAGAGCGAAAAATCACAACACAAGAACAAGGCGGCGGCACTTAAAATATTGCGGGCGCGCCTGTATGATGCCGAACGCGAACGTCAGCAGCGTGAGCGTGCACAACAGCGCAAGGATCAGGTCGGTACCGGTGATCGTTCTGGGCGGATCAGAACCTATAATTTTCCCGAACGCCGCGTTACCGATCACCGGATCGGACTGACCCTGCACAATCTCGACAGCTTTATTGAAGGCGAGATGGACGATGTCATTGACGCGTTGCTGGCCGAAGATAATGCCCGTCGTCTGGCGACAATGACATGACATCCGTTGACGAGGCTTTACGTCAAGCAAGGACTGAACTGGAAGCCGCCGGTATTGAAAATGCACGTACCGAAGCACGGCTGCTGCTTGGGCATACATTGAATTTATCCGCTGCCCGGATACTCAGCCGGGGTCAGGATGACGTGGACGCCGGAGCGTTTCAGTCGTTCCAAAGTGACGTTACCCGGCGTGCCGGCGGGATGCCGCTTGCCTATATTACCGGCATCCGGGAATTCTGGAGCCTCGCCCTTGCCGTTACGCCGGCAACACTGATTCCCCGCCCGGATAGCGAAACGCTGGTTGAGCTTGCGGTTGATCTTTTCAAGGGGCGCGCCGGGCCGGAAACGATCCTTGATCTCGGCACCGGCAGCGGCTGTCTGTTACTGGCCCTGCTGACGGAATACCGGGAAGCCCGTGGGCTTGGCATTGATCTTTCCGCAGCAGCATGCCTGGTCGCCAGGGGGAATGCGCTGGCTCTCGGTCTTGCTTTGCGAAGTGAATGGATGGCAGGGTCATGGTCTGAATGCCGGCTCGGGAAATATAATCTCATTGTTTCCAATCCGCCCTATATTCCGGCAGGCGATATTGCGTCATTGGACGTCAGTGTCAGAAATTTCGAGCCGGACCAGGCACTGGACGGTGGTGCTGACGGGCTTGATGCGTACCGTTCTTTATTTCCGGTTGCGGCAATGGCTTTGAAAGACGACGGCCTGTTGGTGGTTGAAATCGGCATTGGTCAACATGCTGATGTCGCCGGGATTGCTGTCGCCAACGGATTGTCGGCAGGGCCGGTGAAGGCTGACCTGGCAGGAATCGAACGGGCGCTTTCTTTTTATAAAAAAGGTGTTGGAATTAGCGAGTCGACACGCTAACTTCCCTGCAGTTCAGCCTTTCGGGGTTGAGGGGGGTACGCCACAGGGCGACCACAAACCCATCGTATCACGCTAGACGTCATCTTTCTTCGGGAGAGGACACTCATCCGGGCAAATGCCTGGTGCGGCGTGGACGTTGTCTTACACTGATAAGCTTCAGAGATTATGAAACACAATCAAAACAACAGACGTCAACGCCCTCGCGGTAACGGTCGCAGATACCCGAACCAGAAGGGTGGCTCATTTGAAAGTACGGGCCCGGAAGCCAAAGTGCGGGGTACGGCGCAGCAGGTGCTTGAAAAATACCAGGCATTGGCACGCGACGCCTATTCGGCAGGGGACCGGATTTTGGCCGAAGGCTATCTTCAGCATGCCGAGCATTATTATCGCATCATAAGTCTGGAGAACGAAAGCGCCGGTCGCGATAACAATCGTCCACGCCAGAACAATGCCAACAGCGACGATGATATGGATAACGACGATCAGAATGATGACGAGAATCACAATGATCAAAATGATCATCGTGACGGGCAGCGTGGCAATGGATCGAGCAGGGGGCATGCGCAGCAGTCCGGTGGCAACCAGCCCGCACACCGAGAAGATGTTCCGATCAAATCAGGTAATGAAGCTGTTGAAGTTACGGAAACGCCTGCACAATCCGTTGATACGGCCAGCGGTGACGTAGCACCTCGCAAACCGCGCACGCGCCGGCCACGTAAAACGGAGCAGCCGCCCGCCGAAACGCCGGAATCATCTGCGGCTGACTGACCGCGTGTGATCTCTGCCATGTTGAACTGGAATTTACGATTGCCCGGCCTTGTGCCGGGCTTTCGGTTTCAGAGGACTTGAACAGTGTCGCCCACTTTAATGGTGCCGCCACTGACGACCCGTGCATAGACGCCGCAATCGATGTGCCCGTATCCGCGTTGCAGGTCCTTCGGGATATTCATGTCGCGCTCGGCAGTGGATGGATTGACGTTGGTGGCGGCGCACCGGTCAATCCGCACGGTTACTTCCAGTTCTGCGTCGCCGATACCCAATCTTTTGCCTGTCAGGTCAAACTCGGCCCATGCCTCAAGGCCGTCGATCATGAAATTACCACGGAAGCGTTGAGCGGCGACTTCGCTGCCGACGACCCTGGCCATATCCTTCAGGGAATTCAGATTGATGATCGAGACGACCAGGTTGTTATGATCCGAGATGACATGGCCCTCAGCGGCCGCAACCAGCCTGGGCCGACCGCGTGCTTCATCTTTCATGAAGGCGGCGAAAAAATCCTCGATCAGGGTGCGACCGATCTTCTGTGTCAGGTCCCCGCGTGCGACCTGATTGCCGTTTCTGAATACGGTCAGTGTTTGCGTCGTATCATCAAAGCGGGTTTCAAGCTGTGCCAGTTTTTCATTGCGCATCAAGGTCAGAAAATTGGACTTGGCCATCCATTCCACAAACGCGCCGGACACCGGCGTTGATCCGAGCGCCAGGGCAAAATGCCGGTCAAAAGGAATGACCCGTCCTGCACTGAGCGTTACCGACGGCAGATGTTCGGGGCTCAGCCCTTTTACAGGATAGCGGCAGATATCTTCAAGTATTATGGGCATGATGGACACTTTGACGGGCGCGAATATGGCTGTCAAACGCTGCCTGAATGACCATCACGTGCTCATCCGAGACCGCCCTGTATCAGCATTTCGTGAATCTCGTGCCGGGCTTTTTTAGATGAATGAATGCCACTGGGGACGATGAAGCGGACAAGTGTATGAAGGTTCCGCCGGATATTATAAAAAATTCCGAAACGTGATGTCATGAAAAGGTATAGAATCAAGATGCGGCAGGGGTCGCGAAATATTCCGCCTCAAGGCTTGCGGCCTGTATCGGACAGGCCATATCTGGAATAACATAACCCTAGACCGCGAGGGGTTATCGCTGCCCGTACGGGGGTGATTGCTCCGGCGCATTGAGAGGATACAGGTATGGATTTCGAGAATTTCACGGATCGCGCGCGGGGCTTTATTCAGGCCGCGCAGGCCTTGGCGCTGCGTACCAATCACCAGCAACTGACGCCCTTGCATGTGCTGAAAATACTGCTTGAAGACAAGGAAGGGCTGGCTGCCAATCTGATCGACGCTGCGGGGGGGGATCAGGGCCGCGCTATCGAAGGCACCAATCGCGAATTTTATAAAATCCCCAAGGTCGAAGGAACCGGTGCCGGTCAGCTTTATCTGGCGCCTGAATCCGCCCGGCTGTTTGAGCAGGCTGAACAACTGGCCGAGAAAGCGGGTGACAGTGTTGTTACGGCGGAACGGGTTCTGCTGGCGATTGCGTTGTCCAGGGATACGCTTGCGGCAAAGGTTTTGACCGATGCCGGTGTGACACCGCAAAATCTGAATACCGCGATCAATGAATTCCGCAAGGGCCGACCTGCGCACAGCGCCAACGCTGAAGACAATTATGATGCTCTCAACAAATATGCCCGAGATCTGACGCAGGCGGCGATGGAGGGCAAGCTTGACCCGGTGATCGGTCGCGACGAGGAAATCCGCCGCACGATCCAGGTTCTGTCCCGCCGAACCAAGAATAACCCGGTGCTGATCGGTGAGCCGGGTGTCGGCAAAACGGCGATTGTTGAAGGTCTGGCGCAACGGATCGTCAACGGTGATGTGCCGGAAAACCTCAAACAAAAAACTCTGATGGTGCTGGATCTTGGCGCGCTTGTGGCCGGTGCCAAATTCCGTGGCGAATTTGAAGAGCGCCTGAAAGCGGTGCTGGGCGAAGTGACCTCGGCTGCCGGCCAGATCATCATGTTTATCGACGAAATGCATACCCTGGTCGGTGCCGGCGCGGGTGAGGGGTCGATGGATGCGTCCAACCTGCTGAAGCCGGCTCTGGCGCGAGGCGAAATGCACTGTGTTGGCGCTACCACGCTGAACGAATACCGCAAGTACGTGGAAAAGGATGCCGCTCTGGCGCGCCGGTTCCAGCCGGTATTCGTTTCTGAACCCTCCGTTGAAGACACCATCTCGATCCTGCGCGGGATCAAGGAAAAGTATGAGTTGCATCACGGGGTGCGGATCACGGATGCATCCCTGGTGGCGGCAGCGACGCTCAGCGCACGTTATATCACCGACCGGTTTCTGCCCGATAAGGCGATTGATCTGATGGATGAGTCGGCCAGCCGGCTGCGCATGCAGATCGACAGCAAGCCCGAGGAAATCGACGAACTGGATCGGCGCATCATCCAACTCAAGATCGAACGCGAAGCCCTCAAGAAAGAACACGACAAGGCATCGGTGGATCGTCTGGCGAAGGTTGAGGTCGAACTTGATAGCCTTGAAGCCGACTCCGAGGATTTGACCGCCCAGTGGGAGGCCGAAAAGTCATCACTGGCCGACAGCACGAAGCTCAAGGAAGAGCTCGATGCAGCCCGGATGCAGGCGGAGCGGGCGATCCGCGAAGGTCATCTGGAAGAAGCCGGGGAGCTGACCTATGGTGTCATTCCGCGCCTGCAGGAAAAACTCGACAAGGCCGATGCCGGGGCACAGTCGAACATGGTTGACGAGTCGGTGACGGCCGAGCACGTGGCGCAGATCGTTTCGCGTTGGACCGGCATTCCGGTCGACAAGATGCTTGAGGGTGAACGTGAAAAGCTGCTGCGCATGGAAGACGCTTTGCGCGGCAGGGTGATCGGGCAGGACGCGGCGCTGATTGCTGTTTCCAACGCGGTCAGGCGCGCGCGCGCCGGTCTTGGTGATCCCAACCAGCCGATCGGCTCGTTCCTGTTTCTGGGCCCGACCGGTGTCGGCAAGACGGAACTGACCAAGGCGTTGGCCGCCTTCATGTTCGATGACGAACAGGCGATGATCCGGGTCGATATGTCGGAGTATATGGAAAAGCACGCGGTTGCGCGGCTGATCGGCGCGCCGCCCGGCTATGTCGGCTACGACGAAGGCGGCTCGTTGACCGAAGCCGTCCGCCGCAGGCCTTATCAGGTGATCCTGTTCGACGAGGTCGAAAAGGCGCATCCAGACGTCTTCAACGTGCTGCTGCAGGTTCTCGACGATGGTCGCCTGACCGATGGGCAGGGCCGTACCGTTGATTTTCGCAATACGCTCATCATCATGACGTCGAACCTGGGCAGCGATATTATCGCCAGCCAGGAAAGCGGTCACGATCTGGAAGAGGTCCGACCGCTGGTCATGGAAGTTGTGCGATCCGCGTTCAGGCCCGAGTTTCTTAACCGCCTCGACGAGATCATTCTGTTCCGCAGGCTCGCGCGCGAGCACATGGACGGCATTGTCGAAATTCAGCTCAACCGCTTGCGTTCCCGTGTCAGTGAGCGCGGCATCGTCATCAAGCTCGACGGTGCGGCCCGTGCCTGGATTGCCAATCAGGGCTACGATCCGGTGTACGGGGCCAGGCCCTTGAAGCGGACCATCCAGCGGGCGCTGGAAAACCCGCTGGCGCAGGCGATCCTGGAAGGGCGCATCAATGATGGTGACGAGATCAAGGTCTCGGCCGGCAAGGACGGGCTGCTGATCAACGGCGAGCGTGCTCAGGCGGCCTGAGGCCGGCCTTGCCGCTCAATTGATGCGGGTGACCGGTGCCGCGCCGCCGCTGGGCCTGGGGGTGCCCCTCGGTGACACGGTGATCAGAATCTCCGAGCCGCGCAACGCCGTCGACGTGATCTGCATCTGCATGATCCTGTCCTCGCGGTCATAGGTCAGCACACTGGTTGGTGCGCGCACCGATGTGATCTCGTTCCAGCCGAATTGCGGCAACCGATTGCGGTAGAAATCGAACATCGTCACCGGTCCCTGCGAGGCGGTTAATGCAAGCTGACCGAACCAGTTGTCGGTGCCGACGACGAGGGTCTTGTCGACGATCATGGTGGCGCCTTCGGGGATCGGGATGTCGGGGAAGATACTGGCGTTTGCCTGGGCGCCTTTTGCCGTGTCGCCGGCTAGCCCGCCGCCCTGCAGTTGCGCGGTTTCGACACAGCCTGAAACCACCAGCAGTGCAGCCATGCCGAGGGCAAGGCCGAGTATGGTACGCTGCCGCTCCGTTTTTCTCTGCAAAACATGATCCCCCATAGCATTATTTTAAAAACGATGCTTGCCAAAGCATGCTCATCATCATATACCACCGCTCATCGGCCAAGGCCAAGCCTGTGCAGAGTTTTCCACAGACTTGAAGATTGCTGATACGGTCGATAGAGGATATAATCCTTACCCTCGTCTGAATGGGGTTTGACAAGCCGGATACGTCGCCTTAAAAGCGCGCTCCCCGGTTGGGCTCCTTCGGCCGGTTTCGCATCTTGCGCAGTCATGCGGGGATGCAACGCTGATGACGATTGTAGATACGGAAGAGATACGTGGGCGGCGGCTTGTTGTT
>JBBDOA010000170.1:0-11114 GCA_040877275.1 Rhodospirillales bacterium
CAAAAATCGACGTTTGATCCGACGACGGCAACAATGGCAGACGCGACCCTAGTCCCGTTACTGGATTAAGGTCAATTATTACCTGAGATTCTCCCCCTAGAAGAATGAGATTGCGTGCATTTTTGCTTTTTCTGATGCCTTTTCAGGGGCCGGTCATGCAATTCAGACGTTGACGTTTACCCTGAAACCCGGTTTTTTGCGCCGGAAACATCACTATCAACCCAAAAGCCGCGCCATCATCCGGCAGCGGCCAACTCAGGAGGAAGCAATGGCGGTACGTGTTGCCATTAACGGTTTTGGTCGGATTGGTCGTCTGGTGCTGCGTGGCATCATGGAAAGCCGCCGCAATGACATCGAAGTGGTCGCGATCAATGATCTCGGCTCGGTGGATATGAACGCGCACCTGTTCCGCTACGATTCCACCCATGGCCCCTTCCCCGGCACCGTCACGGTTGATGGCGACACACTCGACGTCGGCACCGGGCCGATGAAAGTCACCGCCGAACGCGATCCTGCAAAATTGCCCTGGGGCGCTCTCGGCGTCGATATCGCCTTTGAATGCACCGGGTTCTTCACCGACCTCGCGACCGCCGGCAAACACATCGAAGCCGGTGCCAGGAAGGTGCTGATTTCGGCACCCGGCAAGGACGTCCACAAAACCATCGTTTACGGCGTCAACCACGACAGCCTGACGGCCGAAGACACCATTGTATCCAATGCTTCATGCACGACCAACTGCCTGGCCCCGGTCGCCCATGTCCTGAACCAACTGGTCGGCATCGAAAAAGGCTATATGACGACGATCCACGCCTTCACCGGCGATCAGCGCACGCTGGATACCCTGCATTCCGACCCCAGACGCGCGCGGACCGCATCGGCTTCGCTGATCCCGACCTCGACCGGTGCCGCCAAGGCCGTTGGTCTGGTGTTGCCGGAACTCGCCGGCAAACTCGACGGCACGTCTGTCCGGGTGCCTTCGCCGAATGTCTCACTGATTGATCTGACCTTCATCGCCGGGCGCGATACGACGGCAGAAGAAGTCAACGAAGCCATGAAAAAGGCCGCCAGCGAAGGCCCGCTCAAGGGTGTGCTCGGCTACAACACCGAGCCGCTGGTCTCGATCGATTTCAACCACAATCCGAACAGCTCGACCTTCGACGGCACGCAGACGCAAGTCATCGGCGGCAACTTTGTCCGGGTTTTGAGCTGGTACGACAACGAGTGGGGATTCTCCAATCGCATGCCGGATACGGCAAAGGTGATGGCCGGGCTTTAATGACCGGGCTTTCTGATTCCATCAGATTTGCCCCTGTCATTATCGTCCACAACATTCAGCATGTGCGACGCGCCGTTGCAGCGGTCGTTGCCGCTGGACGGCCGGTTACCCTGTTGAGCGCACCGGATGCCGCCGCTGCAATCGGCCCTGCTGTCTTTCAGGGGATGATTGATGCCGTGCTGGCGGATAATCCAGCGCTGACGATTGACGTGACTGCCGTGGTCGATTGCGGCAACGATCCCGGACACGCCCTGAAGGCGTTGCGTGAAGGCTGCAATCACCTGCGCCTTGACGCCGATGCATCGGTTCTGGGGAAGCTGCGCGACATGGCCGGCGCTGACGGCCTGATCCTGTCGGGCGATCCACTGCCCGCTCTGGATCTGGCCGAAGCCGCGAATAATGATGCCGTCCTGCTTGACTGGCTTGAAGAACCCGCCGCAAGGCACTGAACTGGAAATGACACCATGGCCGATTCTGCCAAAGAACAAAGCTGCAAGCTCTACCTGCTGACCCCGGCTACCATTGATGCCGTCCGTTTTGCCGAAACCCTGAAGCGGGCCATCGACTTTGCGCCGGAAATCGTCGGTGCCGTGCAGCTTCGCCTGAAGGACGTTTCCGACGACGATTTCAAACGTGCGGCAGACATCCTGATGCCGGTCTGTCACGCCTTCGATCTGCCATTGATCATCAATGACCGTCCGGATATCGCCGCCGCTGTCGGTGCTGACGGTGTCCACATCGGCCAGAACGATACCGATTACGCAACAGCCCGCGACATGCTCGGTGCGGATGCGATCATCGGCGTGACCTGTCATGCCAGCCGCGACCTGGCCATCGAAGCCGGCGACAAAGGTGCCGACTACGTCGCTTTCGGCGCTTTCTTTCCCAGCGCCAGCAAGGAAACAAAGCATCAGGCGGATCCGGAGATCATCGAAATCTGGTCATCCATGACCATCGTGCCCTGTGTCGCCATCGGCGGCATCACGGCTGAGAACTGCCCGCCCCTGGTCGACGCCGGGGCTGATTATCTGGCCGTGATCAGCAGTATCTGGGCGCATCCGGAAGGCCCGGAAGCCGGTGTCCGCGCATTCTCAGGGATACTGAAGTCCGCCTGAAAGTGTCGCCAGGCGTGATTTTCGGTGACAGCCCCCATGCCTAACTGATAGAACCCGCGCCGGACGACACCCGTTACTCACTGATTTCAGGACGTGATCAACATGAAGATTGACGGCAATGCCATCCGTCCAGGGATGGTTATCGAACATCAGGGCCGCATCTGGTACGCGGTGAAGATTCAGCACACGCAACCCGGCAAGGGGGGCGCGTATCTGCAGGTTGAATTGAAGGATGTCCGTGACGGAACAAAACTCAACGAACGTTTCCGCTCATCGGAAAAGGTCGAGCGAGCCCGGTTGGAACAGACCGAATATCAGTTCCTGTTTTCGGACGGCGATATCCATACTTTTATGCACGTTGAAACGTACGAACAGATCGCCCTGTCATCCGAAATCGTCGGCGAAAGCAATGTGGCTTTCCTGCAGGACGGCATGAACGTCATGATCGAAACCTATGAGGACGAGCCGCTCGGCGTCGAGTTGCCGGCACACCTGAGCTTGCGTGTCGTCGAGGCCGATGCCGTGGTCAAGGGACAGACGGCTTCATCATCCTTTAAACCGGCGCTGCTCGAAAACGGCGTAAAAGTTCTGGTGCCTCCGTTCATAGAATCCGGCACCCGTATTGTCGTCGATACCCGTGACGTGTCTTACGTCGAACGCGCCAAAGATTAGCATCGGTACCCATCAAGTATGTCCAATCGCCTGACCCCGCTTCTGACCGTCATGGTAGCCGCTACCCAAAAAGCGGGACGCGCGCTTCGCCGGGATTTCGGCGAAATCGAAAACCTGCAGGTTCTCAAGAAAGGGCCTGCAGATTTTGTCACCAAGGCCGACACCAAGGCTGAAAAGATCCTTGTCGAAGAATTGCAGAAAGTCCGCCCGGCTTACGGATTCATTCTTGAAGAAGGCGGTGTTCTGGAAGGCTCCGACATCTCCAACCGCTGGATCATTGATCCGCTTGACGGCACAACGAACTTCCTGCACGGCATTCCGCATTTCGCAATTTCCGTCGCCCTTGAGCGCGACAAACGCATCGAGGCCGCCGTCGTCTACAACCCGATCACCGATGATCTGTATTATGCCGAACGCGGCAAGGGTGCGTTTCTGCGGGATTCACGCTTACGGGTTTCGGGACGCTCGGACATCAAAGAATCGCTGTTTGCGACGGGGATTCCCTTTCTCGGCCGCCCGGGACACGAAACTTTCATGGCCGAGCTTTCAACTGTGATGGGCACCTCGTCGGGCATCCGCAGAATGGGCGCGGCATCACTCGATCTCGCATTTGTCGCCGCCGGACGCTACGATGGCTTCTGGGAACGAGGCCTGTCGAGCTGGGATATGGCGGCCGGCGTGCTTTTAGTCCGCGAAGCCGGCGGCATCGTCTCGGATTTCAAGGGCCGTGACAAAATGCTGGATAACGGCGAAGTTATCGCGACGAACGGCTCACTGGATCAGGAATTCCGCAAATTATTGAAGAACGCGGCTAAAAAAGCGTAAAGCGGTTGAGGCCGGGCCTTCAGTTCGGTATTTTCTTTTCCTGTAATTCAGCGTGCACAAGCGCGTGGCTCTTTGTGGGCAATGGAGGCTTCATGTATCGCCGTCAGGACTTAAACCAGACTTGCTCCCGGACCGCCTTGCTTCTTGGCAGTGCGGCCTTGGCTCTTACAATCGTTTCCGCAGGCACCGCCATGGCGCAAACATCGTCCTATCAAGCGGCAACGGATAACGTCCAGATCAACTGGAACGCCCTGAACGGTGGGCGTGGTGCGGTGTCGTCACCGGGTTCGGTCGCCCCCTACAGTATGACCGCAGCACCGATGTCCCGCGATGGTCTGTTGATGCCGGGAGCCGAAATGCCGCGATCAGTCCTGCACGTGGAACCACCTGCAGGCAGTAAATCCGTGCAGTTGCGCGATCCGGCCAACAAGCCGGCCAGCAAACCGCAGGCTGCCGCCGCACCCAAGGCACCCGACCCGGCCCCGAAACCGGCCGTTGCCGAAATCGCCGCACCGAAGCCCGCCGCACCGGCCACGACGGCACCCAAGCAGCTTGCTGAAAAGAAGGCACCACCGCCCGCTCCCGCGCCAGCCAGTTCGGTAAGCGACGCCCCGCCACCGGCCCCGCCGGCACCGGAAATCGCCTCGGCCCCGCCGCCGCCGCCGATGCCGGCATCTTCGCAAACCGCCGCACCGGCTGCAGAAAAGAAGACAGCCGCCAACGACACACCGCCGGCTGCCCCGCAACAGGCCTCGACGTCAACCGAAACACCGGCCGATGGTCCCGTTAAAGTCCTGTTTAACAACGACGACACCAAATTGTCTGCGGACGGTCAGTCAGCACTGGAGAGCGTTCTCGGCAAACTGGCTGCTACCGAAAATCTCCGCGTTCAATTGATGGCTTATGCCGCCGGTGGCGATCTGACGTCGAGCAAGGCGCGCAGGATTTCCCTGTCGCGGGCACTGTCCGTCAGGTCCTATCTGATCGAAAAGGGTGTCCGTTCCACACGTATTGACGTCCGTGCGCTTGGCGACAAAGCTGAAAGCGAGCCCAAGAATCGCGTTGATGTTAATGTGATTGAGCGCTGAGGCCCTGCCTCCCGCTCACCCTGCCCTGATATCCGGGACAGGCTCCCGGCCCGAGGATAACGACGCATGACCCGCCCCGCCGTTTTTCTGATACGCATGATCGTGTTTCTCGGCTGCGTCGGTGCCGCCTGCTTTTTTGTTTTTGAACCGCTGCGACATGCCTTCCTTGCCAATGCGACGCTTAACGGCCTGATCCTCGGCGTTCTGCTGCTCGGTATTGTTTACAATTTTCGCCAGGTTATCCTGTTGTATCCGGAAGTCTCCTGGCTTGAACGGTTTCGCCATACCCTTGCCGAAACCGAAGCCGGCACGCTGATCCGGCTGCCGGAAAGCAACGACAACCCAAAATTGCTGGCCCCCATGGCAACCATGCTGTCGGACCGCAGGGGCAGCCGTTTCAGCCTGTCTGCACTTTCCATGCGCTCGATCCTGGACGGAATTGCCGCCAGGCTCGACGAAGGCCGCGAGCTGTCGCGCTACAACATCGGCCTGCTGATTTTTCTCGGCCTGCTCGGTACTTTCTGGGGGCTGCTTGAAACCGTCAGCTCAATCGGGCTGGTGATCGGCGGGCTGAACGTCGATGGTGGCGAGACGGCGGCCCTTTTCGAGCGCCTGAAAGCCGGCCTTGAAGCCCCCATCAACGGCATGGGCACGGCGTTTTCGTCGTCCCTGTTCGGCCTTGCCGGCTCACTGGTGCTCGGCTTTCTCGATCTGCAGGCCGGACAGGCGCAAAACCGCTTCTTCAATGACCTCGAGGAATGGCTGTCCAGCGTTACCCGGCTGTCGAGCGGCGCCCTCGGCTCGGAAGGGGAACAGGGCGTGCCGGCCTATGTGCAGGCCCTGCTGGAGCAGACGGCGGAAAGCCTGGAAAATCTTCAGGTCATCATTTCGCGCAGCGAAGAAGGCAAGCATGCCGTCAACCAGTCACTGAGCGAGCTTGCCGGCAGGGTCGAAACCCTGACCGATCACATGCGCACTGAACAGGCCGTGATGCGCAATCTTGCCGAAACCCAGGTCGAGATGAAACCGATCCTGCAGAAGCTGGCCAACAGCGCGGGTTCCGGCAGCAGCAGCGATGAAGCCATGAATGCGCATCTGCGCAATCTCGACAAAAACATGCAAAGGCTGATCGACGAGAATGTGTTGTCGAGAAACGAAATCACCGACGCGCTGCGCCGTGAAATTCGTCTCCTTGCCCGGACCATCGCCGCCACCGGTGACGGCAGTTGAGCGCGTAAATGGCCTCGATAAGCCGCCGCGAACATCGCTCCAGCGTCATCTGGCCGGGCTTTGTCGATGCCTTGGCGACGTTGCTGATGGTCATCATCTTCCTGCTGATGATCTTTGTTCTGGCGCAGTTTTTTCTGGGTCAGGCGCTGTCCGGTCGCGACAAGGCTCTCAGAGAACTGGAAAGCGATCTCAGTGAATTGGCCAAGGTGCTGGCGCTGACCAAAAGCGAAAACGAGCAGTTACAGCACGGCGTCAACAGCCTGCGCGATCAGCTTTCCGCTTCGCTGGAATCGCGCGCCGATCTTGAACAGCAACTGGCCGGCCTCAGGGCTGATTATGCTTCTGCCCAATCGGAGCTTTCGTCGCTCCGCTCCCGCTCTCAGGCCGACAAGGAAGCCATCGACAGACAACTCAGCGAAATCGCCGATCTGAGCGGTGACGTCGCGGCGCTCAAGGCGCTCAAGGAAGAGCTGGAAAAAGAGGTTTCGGCATTGTCGTTCCGCGCCAGCGAGGCGGAAAGCAAACGCGACCAACTGGCGAAGTCTCTCGACACCATCAAGACCGAACGCGACGATCTCAAGGTCGGGCTCGCCGAAAAACAGGAAATCGCTGATACCGCGCGTGCCCAACTGGCGTTGATGAACAAGCAGATGGCAGCACTGCGTCAGCAACTGGATCAGCTGAACGCAGCGCTTGATGCTGCAGAAGCCGAAGCCAAGGAAAAAAATGTCCAGATCAAGTCCCTGGGTCAGCGGTTGAATGCGGCCCTTGCGACCAAAGTGCAGGAACTGTCCCGATACCGTTCGGAATTCTTTGGCCGGTTGCGTCAGGTCATCGGCAACCGTGAAGATGTCCGTATCGTCGGTGATCGGTTCGTGTTGCAGTCAGAACTGCTGTTTGCCAAAGGCTCGGCCGAGATCGGCGAGGGCGGCCAGCGCGAACTGGCCAAACTGGCGACGACACTGCTGGAAATCGCCGTGACAATGCCCGGCGACATCGACTGGATACTCAGCATTGACGGCCACACCGACAACGATCCGATTGCCACGGCAAAATTCCCCTCCAACTGGGAATTATCGACGGCCCGGGCCCTGTCCGTAGTGCATCAACTCATAAAAGAAGGCATCCCTGCCAAACGGCTGGCGGCGACCGGGTATGGCGAGTATTATCCGATCACCCCCGGCAAGAATGAAATCGACAAGGCCAAAAACCGTCGCATCGAATTCAAGTTCACCCAGCGCTGACCGATGCCGGTACTCTTTTTAATCGTCGTGGTCGACCTCATCGGGTTCGGGGTGATTATCCCTCTGCTGCCCTTTTACGCGGAATACTATCAGGCCTCTCCGGCTGAAGTCGGGCTGCTGATGGCGATCTATTCCGCCGCACAGTTTATCGCGGCCCCGTTCTGGGGCCGGTTAAGCGACCGCATCGGCAGACGGCCGGTCCTGCTGGGCACAATCGGTGCCGCATCCCTTTCATACATTCTGCTGGGGTTCGCCGAATCCCTGTTTATGCTGTTTCTGGCCCGCGCCATCGGCGGCCTGATGGCCGGTAACATTTCAGCCGCATTTGCCTATGCCGCAGATGTTACAACCAGGGAAAACCGCGCCAAGGGCATGGGCATGGTCGGCGCAGCGTTTTCAATCGGCTTTATTCTGGGTCCGGCTATCGGCGGTATTCTGGCCGGTGCCGACCCGCTGCATGCGGATTTCAGAACGCCCAGTTTCGTTGCCGCCGGATTATCGGCACTGGCCTTTTTCCTTGGCCTGTTCGTGCTCAAGGAAAGCCTTTCCCCTGAAGCCAGGGCCGAAATTAAAAAACAGACCCGCGTTGCCCGAATGCAGGCGCTGTTTGACGCTCTCAAGACGCCGGGAATCGGCATCCTGCTGGTGCTGGCCTTTCTCTCGACACTAGTCTTTGCCGGGCTTGAATCGACGTTCGCCATGTGGTCGCGACGCCAGTTCGGCTGGGGCCCGGAACAGAACGGCTATCTGTTCGCCTTTATCGGTGTGCTGGCGGCGGCCATACAGGGTGGTCTGATGGGGAAGCTGGCCGTAAGGTTTGGCGTCGAGCGCCTGATTCTCGCCGGTGCCCTCGCCCTGTCGGTCGGCCTGGCCCTGGTCCCCTTCGTCGTCACGGTGCCGCAACTGGTCGGCGCGATGACGCTGGCGGCGCTTGGCTTCAGCATCATCACACCGGCCCTGAATACAGCAATATCTGTGCGCGGCGAAGCCGACGTGCAGGGCGGCCTGATGGGCGTAACACGCTCGGCGTCGACCTTGTCGCGGATGATCGGCCCGGCCCTAGGGGGGGCTGCATTTGGATTTATCGGCATTCATACCCCCTACATTTCGGGTGCGGTTATCATGATCGCGGTCGCCTTGCTGGCCTTCGTCAGGCTGATCCGGAACCCGGCCCTGAAGTCCTGAACGCCATGTCCGAAACAATCCGGGCCATGCGACAAACTGCGGGCTTGAAACCCGCTCACCGACTATGTATAAGGCGCGCTCGTTGAAGTGGAGCGTAAAGCCATGAAAAAAGACCTGCACCCGGACTACCATGAAATCACGGTCCAGATGACCGATGGTACGACCTATACCACACGTTCGACCTGGGGCAGCCCCGGCGACACCCTCAAGCTCGACATCGATCCGACATCGCACCCGGCATGGACCGGCGTTCATCGTCTGCTCGACAGCGGCGGCCAGCTGGCAAAATTCAACAAGCGCTTCTCGGGTATCGGCCTCAAAAACTGACGATCCGCAGCGCACACGTTTTCAAACGCCCCTTGGCAATGCCGAAGGGGCGTTTTTCATGTCAAGGCGGGCCATCCCGGACAATCGGGTCGGCATATTGCATTTTAAAATCAAATTGTTATCAGATTCCGTTTTTGTTATCCTGAACGCAGGGAGGCAATCGAACCGGCAGAGGTCGGTCCGATTGTGTATTTATGTGCGGTTAGAACCGGGGTTTTAATCGTGAGGAGGTAGGGCGTGCCCGGGATTACTCAATTTGAGGTCCAGGTTCAGCAGGGTCAGCGGTGGAGCATTCACGCGCAGTTCGGTTCCTTCCAGAAGGAAGCCGCTGTTGACGAAGCCCGCAACCTTGAGCGCATGCCCGGCATCAACGCCGTCAAGGTGGTGCGCGAGGTATATGATCCCGACCGTGGCACATCCCAGGAATTCGTTATCTACAAAAGTGCCGGCGTCTCGAACCTTGACCCGCATGAAACCGATGCCACCGACGTCAAGAAAACCAAGGCCGGTTGGGCTCGGGAAGAAGAAAGCCATGACGACGAGGAATTGAACTCAACCTTCGCGTCGCTCACCGATGACGACATGCCGAAGCGCCAGGCGAGAAAAAGCAGCGGGCCACAGAAGCAAAGCTCGCTGACCCTTGTCGTCGTCAAGTTGCTGATGGTCACCCTGATCAGCCTGACGATTGCCGGCTTCTTCACTTTCATGACGTCGAGCCTGATCGGTGACAAGACCCTGTTCGGCATCCGCATGATCGGCAACGCCGAATCCAACGTGCTGTTCGTGGTCTTTGTCGGAACCTTCCTGTTGTCGGCGCTGATGATGGCGACGAGCCTTCTGAAGAAGACCAGTATCAAGGAGAGCAAGCCGCTCTTTTCTGCCAAGGCCGCCTCTCAGGGTGCACCGCGCAAGATCAAGAAAGTCAAAAAGAAACGCAAAAAAAGGCCTGCGCCGGGGCGTGGATTGAATGATGACGACCCGCGCAAACCGGGTGCCTCGGACGAGGACAATGCCACCAATGAACGCTTGCGTGGCGAGATGGGTGGTGCTGCGGCCGATGACGGGGGCAGCAGCCCGCCGGGCGAGAATACCAAAAGCGCGACCGGTCTTTCACCCAAGGAAGAAAAGCAGAAAACCTTCATGATGAAGGCATTGGGTGCGGCACTTGAAGGGTCCAGTTTCAACAAGGAGAAGCTCGACAATTTCAACAAATTCGGCGTCAACCTGTGGGTTGCCGGTGCGACCGAGGCGTTGATGCAAAGCCGGGGCATCGACCAGAAAGCCGCCAACAGAATTCTCGGCGACAGTGTTCAGGTGCTGGGCTACAAAAAATCCCATGCTGAGAATTTTGCCGGAAAATATGAAGAATATCTTTTGCAGGACAGCCGCTACATGCAGATGTTTCAGGCTGGCCGCAACGCCATGAACACGTTTATGAGCGACGAGGGCCATATCGCACGGCATATGGATACGGCGCTTGAGGAATGGAACAAGCCAAAACAAAAGGAAGAACAGCCGCGCGTCATTACCGTGCTGTTTACCGACATCGCCGGCTCAACGGCCATGACCCAGGCCCTGGGCGATGCCGGTGCGCAGGAAGTGGTGCGGGCGCACAACCGGGTTGTCCGGGAAGCCCTGACCCAGTGTCGTGGCCGCGAAGTCAAGCATACCGGCGATGGCATCATGGCTTCGTTCGAACAGGCCTCGGACGGCGTCGAGGCGGCGATCATCATGCAGCAAGGTGCCAATGCGCATACCCAGGGCAATCCCAATCTTCCGTTGTATCTGAAGATCGGGATCAACGCCGGCGAGCCCATTCAGGAGGACAATGATCTGTTCGGATCGACCGTTCAGATGTCGGCCCGCATCGTCGACAAGGCACAAAAGAACGAGATTTTCGTCTCTGACGTAGTCAAGGGCATTTGCTCGGGTAAATCGTACCGCTTCGTCAACCGGGGCGGCTTCGAGATGAAGGGCTTCGATGGTCCGGTCACGCTCTGGGAAGTCGACTGGCGTCGCGCGCAGGCGGCGGAATAACAAGCGCGCAGGCGGCGGAATAAAACTCAGAGCCCCACTCTTATGTTTTATAGTAATATCAATTGATTACTATGTTTTTCCTTCTTGCCCTTCCCACCCGTCATCCCCGCGAAAG
>JBBDOA010000171.1:0-11061 GCA_040877275.1 Rhodospirillales bacterium
CCACCGTGCAGCTTGCGGCCAGGGTCTGCGACAAGGCCGACGAAGGCGAAATCTTCATCACCGACAACGTCCGCGAGCTATCCAAATCCCAGGGCATTTCGGTTGAGGAAGCGGGCAAGTTCGAAATGAAGGGTGTGCCGCAGCAGATGACGCTTTATCGCGTGACAATTCCTGCCGCATGAACGTGCGGGGGTGTCTCCCCTGACTTTTAGCGGATAATTTCGACAAACCGCTTCATGTCGATGTTGCAGCCGCTGATGACGATGGCGGTTGGCCCGTCGTTCAGCGTTAACCTGCCCGTCAGCAATGCGCCGACACCGACCGCACCGCCGCCTTCGGCAACGAGCCGGTCTTCGGTAAAAAGGGTGCGCATGGCATGGGCGATCTCGTCCTCGCTCAACAACAGGGCCTCGTCGATTGTGCGCCGGGTCATCTCGAACGTGTGCATGTTCCCGGTGCCAAGCCCGCCGCCAAGCGCATCGGCGAGCGTCGCCACTTCGTTGACCTGGACAATCCTGCCGGCCTGCAGCGATGCGATCATCGCCGCGCCGTTTTCCATGGTCACGCCGATCATGCGGACATCCGGCTTCAGCGTCTTGATGGCCAGGGCCACACCGGCGAACAGGCCGCCGCCGGAAAGCGGTACCAGGACGTTGGCGACGTCCGGCATGTCTTCAAGGATTTCCAGACCGATGGTGCCTTGTCCGGCAATCACGACGGGATCATCAAACGGATGGACATAATGCAGGCCATCCTGCTGTGCGCGCTCCAGCGCCGCAATTTCGGCCTCGTCCTGACTGCGCCCGGCAATCACCACGTCGGCACCCAGATCACGGATCGCCCGGACCTTCACATCCGGCACCAGTTCGGACATATAGACGACGCAGCGGACACCAAGCCGTCCCGCAGCAAAGGCGAGGGCACGACCATGATTGCCGCTGGACAGGGTCAGCACACCGCGCCTTCGCGTTTCCTCTGAAAGGCCGAGCATGGCGTTGGTCGCGCCCCTGAGCTTGAAGGCACCGGTATCCTGCATGGTTTCGCACTTGAGGCGAACCGGGTACCCGGCCTGTTTGCTCAGCCAGGGCGATGCGCGGAGCGGGGTTCGCGTGACATGACCGGCGATCCTTTTCGCGGCATCGCGGACGTCGGTCAGGGTGACCGGGCGCTGGCGCGTCATGTGTCGCCCGGCCACGCTTCGGCGATCACCGCGGCGCAGTCACCGCGGTGGATCAGTCCCGGCACATGACGGCAGACGATCTGCCCGTCGCAGCCGGCAAGCAACGGCGTTGGTTCCCGGTCCGGGTCTTCCAGGTAATGCACCCTGGCGATGATGTCGCCGGTTTTGACGGTCTCCCCCAGTTCCCGGCAGATTTCGAACAGTCCTTCGGTTCTGGCGGTAACGAAAGCATTGCCGCTCGGGGTGTGAATCAACCGGCTCGGCTCCGGGATATCCGGCACGCCGGCGACGACGCCTGCGTGCTTGAGGATATTCATGATGCCGCGTTCGGCGATGGCGATGGTCTCGACCGTTGACGATGCGCCGCCGCCAAGCTCGGTCGAGACAAAGACCTTGCCGGCATCCTCGACGACGGTATCGATCATGCCGACCGCGTCCAGCTCGGTCAGGATCATGCCGTAAGGCGCGCCGAAAGCCTTCAATGCCGCCAGCGTGTCGGCCATCTGCCGGGCATCGGGCAAGTCATGGATGATGCTCATCGGCAGCAGGTTCATGGACCGGCCGCCGGCGTGAATGTCGACAACGATATCGGCGCGGGCGATCAAGCGGGTGGTGACGAAATCCGCAATCATTTCGGTGATGGTGCCGTTGGCATTCCCCGGAAAGGCGCGGTTCATGTTACCGCCATCAATCGGCGATGTGCGTTTCCCGGCGCGGAAAGCCGGCAGGTTCAGGGCCGGCACGATGATCACGCACCCCTGCACGTCGGCGGCTTCAAGACGGGTGCGCAGTTTCGTCAGCGCCACCGGGCCTTCGTATTCGTCGCCGTGGTTGGCACCGGTAAACAGGACCGTCGGTCCTTCTCCGTTCCTGATGACGGTAAGCGGTAACGGAATGGACCCCCACGATGAGGAATCGCGTGACCATGGAATGATCAGCGCACCGTGCTGCTTGCCCTCGGCATCGAGATCGATATTGATGCTGATCTTGGAAAAAGGTTCTGTATTCATGGCCGGAGTTTGGGCGATGACCCGCGTGCTTTCAAGAGCGGGATAGGCCCCCCATCCTTTGAGACGTGGCTTCGCCACTCCTCTGGATGAGGGGATTTCCCGGAATCCTCATCCTGAGGAACGAGCGCAGCGAGAGTCTCGAAGGATGGGAAAGATTTACCTGGCCTAATACCCGACGGCGCAACCGTCCTTGCGGGGGTCCGAGCCGCCGGTGAGGATGCCGCGCTCCCAGTCAATCGAGATCGCCTGGCTGCCGCCGATCGGCTTGGCCGGCTTGATCCGCTTGTGGCCAAGTTTTTCCAACGCGGCGATAGTCTCTGCCGGAATTGTCCCTTCCATTTCCACGTCCATGGAATGATCAATCGGGAACACGCGGGGCGCATCCTGTGCTTCCTGAATGTCCATGTCGAAGTCGAGCATCTTGGTCAGGAACTGCATGTGGCCGAACGACTGGTACTGGCCGCCCATGACGCCGAACGGCATCACCGCCTTGTCGCCCTTGCCGACCATGCCGGGAATGATGGTGTGCAGCGGCCGTTTGCCGGGGGCGATGCAGTTGAGGTGCCCTTCTTCGAGCGTGAAGCCCTGACCGCGGTTGGTCAGCATGACCCCCGATTTGGGTGCCATCAGACCGGCACCGAAATTCGAGAACAGCGTATTGATGAAGCTGCACGCATTGCGGTCCTTGTCGACGACCGTGATATAGACCGTGCTTTCGTTGAGTGGCATCGAGACCGGCGGCAACGGGTCCATGGCGCGTGACGGGTCGAAGTGCGAGGCCAGTTCCCTGGCGTGCGCATCCGACAGCAGCCAGTCAACCGGCACGTCCACCTGGTTGGGGTCGGCGCAATAGACATTGCGGTCCTGATAGGCAAGCCGCCCGAATTCGATTTCCATATGCAGGCGCTCGACCGACAGCGGATCGACACCGTCCGTCGGAATGTCCTTGAGCATATTGAGCAGCAACAGTGCGATCACGCCCTGACCGTTCGGCGGACATTCGTAAACGTCATAGCCCCGGTAATTGGTCGAGATCGGGGTCACATACTCGCCTTTGGCCTTTTTGAAATCCTCAAGCGTGTGCAGCCCGCCCAGCGATTGCAGATACGAGACGATGTCCTCGGCGACGTCGCCGGTATAGAACGCATCACGGCCATTTTTGGCGATCTTCTCGAGGGTTTTGGCCAACTCCGGCTGATGATGCAGGGCACCGACACCGGGTGTCTTGCCGCCCGGCATGAACACGCGCATGGCGTTCGGATCGCCTTTCAGCAGGCCGATCTGGCTTTCGAAATCAACCGAAACCCTGGATGACACCGGATAGCCGTTGGCGGCATAGTCGATGGCCGGTTTCAGCAATTCACCCAGTTCCATGGTGCCGTGATCACGAACCAGCGTCTCCCAGGCATCGACCACACCCGGAACGATGACGGCATGCGGGGTTTGCCGTTCAATCGTCCTGATGCCCTTGTTGCGATACCATGCCGCGGTCGCGGCCTCGGGCGCGCGGCCGGAGCCGTTGAAGGCGATCATGTCCTTGATCGAGCCACCCGGCGCATACAGACAGAAATTGTCTCCGCCGATGCCCGTCGATTCCGGTTCGACCACACATTGCACGGCACAGGCGGCAACTGCAGCATCCATCGCATTGCCGCCGCGACGTAAAATATCAAGACCGGTCGCCGTCGCCATCGCCTGCGAAGTGGCAACCATGCCGTATTTTCCGTGTGCCGGTGATCGGCCGGGTTTTTCCAAGTCGCGCATCAATGATCCTTTCCGGATGAGTTTGGTCAGCTATCAGATTTAGTTTGTCGGGGCGCAATACAATCCTGTTTTGCAGATAAATGCAAAAAACATGTCAATGCGCTTACGGTACTGGCTTGTTTGAAAACCTTGGGTTAAGATTTTTTCCAACTGGGACGACATGCGGATGTGCCGCATAGCTCAGGATGCCTTAATGGCAAACTTCACAGGGAGATTTAGTAATCATGAAACGTATTATTTTTAGCTTCGCCGCCGCGCTGGCAACCAGTTCAATGCTTGCTTCCGGACCGGCTGTCGCCGCCGACATTCCATGTTCGACCGCAAAAATGGTCGTTCCCTGGGGACCGGGCGGGGATACGGACCTGGTATTCCAGGTCGTCGCCCGCGCGATCAACGAGACCGGATTCAAGCCGCAGTTGCAGATCGTGCATATCTCCGGCCAGAGTGGCAACAAGGGTGCCAAGGAAGTCAAGAGTGCGAAACCGGACGGCTGCACCCTGCTGGCGCTGCATGAAAGCCAGATCACGACCTATCTTGCCGGTCGTGTCGACTTTACCTGGGACGCTTTCGACACGGTCTCGTTGCTGACCTATACGCCTTCCGTGCTGGGTGCCAGCTCGAAGGCCCCCTTCGACGACATGAAAAGCCTTGTTGCTTATGCCAAAAAGAATCCTGGCAAGCTTGGCGTCGGTGTGACCACCGGTTCAACCAGCCAGTTCTTCAATCTGGTGATCGAGGATGAGACCGGAACGACATTCAAGTACATTCCGTATGAAGGTACCCGCGAGCGCCTGACGGCTATTCTGGCGCATAACGTCGATGTCGGCGAAATGAACATCCTGACCGCAAAGAAGTACATTCAGGAAGGCTCCATGAAGGCACTGGGCATCGCCACCGAAAAGCGCGATCCGCTGATGCCGGAACTGGCGACCATGAAAGAGCAGGGTGTGGATGTCCTCTATGGTCTGAACCGCGGCGTCGTTGCGCCAAAGGGTACGCCTGCCGATGTCATCAAGCATTATGAAGCGGCCTTCAAGAAAGCGATGACCGCACCAGAAGTGGTCAAGCACATGGATACTGCCGGCACCTGGATCGTTTACAAGGATGGAGCAGAATATGAGGCTTTCCTGAAGCAGTCATATGAGCAGCATCTGAAAGTTGCCAAGAAAATCGGCATGTTCAAAGGCTGATCGTCTTGCTGTGGCCGGTCCTGTCATCTGGCGGGGCCGGCGCAGGCGACCATTCTAAATCTTGATCGGAATTTGGGCATGAAACGCCTCGATGCCAACGTCGTCATCGCGTTGCTGCTGCTGACCATCAGCACCGTTCTGTATGTTGACACCTATTACTACAACACGGTCCCGGGTGCGATTATCGGTGCCAAAATCTGGCCGCGTGTCGTCACCATTCTGTTGGGTATCCTGTCGGCTATCTACCTGATCCAGTCCCTGCGTGCCGAGCGTCCGGAGCCAGGTCCCGACGACATGAGCCAGATCGGTTTCGTTGCGTGGCTGCGGCTCAATCGCAATGTGATCGGGTGTTTTGTCCTGTATGGTTTTTTTCTGTTCTCCCTGAAATGGCTTGGCATGCTGTTGGGCGGGATGGTTTTCGTCTTCGTGACACTGAGCTTCCTCGGGCCCAATGAGCGCCGCAGCCATTTGATCAATGCCGCCATTGCTGTCGTCACGATCGGCTGCATGTGGTTGCTCTTCACCTACGCTTTGGGCGTCATCTTGCCCCAGGGCGAGATTTTGCCGCGCTAGAGGACCAGATCATGATCTTTGAGAATATCCTCGGTGCCCTGGATGCGGTTTTTCATCTGCATATCCTCTCCATGATGGCGCTGGGTGTTGCGGCCGGCCTGATTACCGGTGCCATCCCCGGTTTCACGATCACCATGGCGGTCGTTTTGACCTTGCCGTTTACTTTCGGGATGAGCCCGGTTGAGGGTATTTCGACGATGATCGGGGTGTTCGTCGGCGGCTTGTCCGGTGGCCTGATGGCGGGCGTGCTGACCGGCATTCCCGGAACGCCGTCATCGGTGGCAACCACGTTTGACGGGTTTCCGATGACGAAATCCGGACGACCCGGCCTGGCGCTAGGCCTCGGAGTCTGGTCGTCGTTTTTCGGCGGCATGATTTCCGCCGTGTTCCTGATGCTGCTGGCACCGACCCTGGCGAATATCGGACTTGAATTCGGACCGTGGGATTATTTCTCGCTGGTCGTGTTCGCGCTGACCATTACGGCCAGCCTCGCCGGTGAAAATCTGGTCAAAGGCATTATCGCCGGTGCTGTCGGTCTGCTCATCACGGCTCTTGGCGAGGACGATATCAGCGGCATCGCCCGCTTCACCATGGGCTTCGACGCTTTGGACCAGGGCTTCGACTTCCTGCCGGTGCTGGTCGGCCTGTTTGCCTTCAGCCAGTTGCTGTCGGATCTCCGCGACGAAAAACGCGCGCGTGAGCCGATGGTCGTCAGCACGGCGAAGATCGCCATCACGCATATAAAGTCGATCAAGCTGATCTTCAAACATTGGTCGACGCTTATCCGTTCATCGCTGATCGGCATCTTCGTCGGTATCCTGCCCGGTGCCGGGGGCACCATCGCCAATATTCTCGCCTATGATCAGGCGAAGAAGGCGTCAAAGACACCGGAGAAATTCGGTACCGGTACGCCGGAAGGCATCATCGCGCCGGAATCGTCGAATAATGCCGTCGAAGGTGGTGCATTGATCACCATGATGGCGCTGGGTATTCCGGGCGACATCGTCACCGCGGTAATGCTGGGCGCACTGCTGATCCACAATATTGCACCAAGCCCGACGTTTATTTCGACGCAGCCGGTACTGGCGTATTCGATCATGGTGTCGTTCGTCATCGCGTTGTTCATGATGCTCGGACTGCAGGCGATCTGCCTGCGTATCTTCGTGACGGTGACTCGGGTGCCCGTCTACCGGCTGGCGACGGTGATCTTTGCGTATTGCGCCATCGGTATTTTTGCGCTCAACAATATCGTTTTCGATCTCTGGGTGCTGTTGGGTTTCGGTGTGCTCGGCTACGCCATGCGTCGCTATGGATTTCCGCTGGCGCCGATGATCCTGGGCGTCGTGCTGGGTGACAATGCCGAGATCAATCTGATTCGCGCCTTGGCCACGGACACCGATCTGACAATTTTCTTTACCCGTCCATGGTCGCTGTTCTTCCTGCTGGTTGCAGGATTTTCGACGGCTTTCCCGTGGTATCAGAAATATCGCGGGCGTCAGAAATGGACATTATTTTTCACACCGATGATTGCAATCTGTCTGGCGGGCCCAATCTTCATGATGGGTGGCATCTTCCGCCCAAGTGTTGCCGGGGCACTGGTTTGTATCGGTCTTTTCCTTCTTTACCGGCGCCATCGTGGCGGTTGGGAGCTGAAGCCCGTCGGTGCCGATGAACTTCAATTGCGGGAAGGTTGACAGACGATGCACGAGTGGGGCGATGATATCTTCAAGGCGTTCAAGGAAGCGGGGATCGACCAGGTCGCCTACGTTCCGGATGCCGGACACAAGCGGCTGATCAATGCGTGCATCGCCGATAACGACATCGAGGCGATCTCGCTGACGACCGAGGAAGAAGGCATTGCGGTCAGTGCCGGTGCCTGGCTCGGCGGACAGAAATGCGTGATGCTGATGCAGTCCTCCGGTGTCGGCAACTGTATCAACATGCTGTCACTGATCGAAACCTGCCGCTTTCCGTTCGTGGCCTTCGTGACGATGCGCGGCCAGTGGCACGAATTCAATCCGTGGCAGATGCCGATGGGCACGACCACCAAACTATCACTTGAAACCGCCGGTCTGCTGGTCGACGAGGTTGAAGACCCGATGGATGTCGGCCCGCGCGCCGCCGCCGCGCTGCACAAGGCCTTCGTCGGTCAGCAGTCGACGGCGCTGCTGTTGAGCCAGCGTCTTGTCCCCGTCAAAACCTTCGGTAAATGAGGATCGCAAGCCATGAGTAATCGAGCCGAAAGTTTTCCGCTGCATCGTCGTGACGTCGCCAGAACGCTGCTCGGTGCCCGCGAAGATATGCTGATCATTACCGGCCTGGGGTCCACCAACTGGGATTTCACGGCTGCCGGTGACGGGCCCAGGATATTCCCGCTGTGGGGTGCCATGGGTGGTGCCGTGCCGATGGGGCTGGGACTGGCGTTGGCGCAACCGGACAAGCGCGTTCTGGTCGCGACCGGCGACGGCGAAATGCTGATGGGGATCGGCGCGCTGGCGACGGTTGCCGTCAAGGCGCCGAAGAATCTGACGATCTGCGTTTTTGACAACGAGCGTTATGGCGAAACCGGGATGCAGGCCACGCACACGGCGACCGTGACCGATCTGGCGCTGACCGCGCAGGGCTTCGGCATCAGGAATTCTGCCGTGATCACTGACGAGGCCGGCCTCAAGACTGAACTCAAGGCAATCACCGAAGGCGAAGGGCCGGTGTTCCGGGTCATCAAGGTCCGCGCCGAGCCGCTGGACTTCGTGCTGCCGTCGAAGGACGGGGTGCATCTCAAGAACCGGTTCCGCGCCGAGCTGCTCGGTCCGGGCGCGGTCTGAAGCGGGCTTTGGGGTATCCATCGAGACGCCCTGGATTAAGCCGGGGCGCCTCATGCTGAGGAGGCCGGAAAGGCCGTCTCGAAGCATGAGTGGTAGAAATTAAACAAGATCTAGGTTGGGAGAACACCATGGCTGACATCAAAAATTATCAGATGCTGATCGACGGAAAATCTGTCGATTCTTCGGACGGGCAAACGTTCGAAAGCATGAACCCGTTTACCGGCAAGACCTGGGCGATGTTTCCGCGCGGCACCAAAGATGATGCTGACCGCGCCGTGGCGGCTGCGAAAAAAGCCTTCACGTCGGGTGAATGGCCGAAGCTGACGGCGACGCAGCGCGGGCACTTGCTGCGCAAACTCGGTGATCTGATTGCCGCCAAGGCTGATGATCTGGCTGCGACCGAGGTCCGCGATAACGGCAAGCTTTTGGCGGAAATGGGCATGCAGCTCAAATACGTGCCGCAGTGGTATTATTATTTCGGTGGCCTCGCCGACAAGATCGAAGGTGCGGTAACGCCGATCGACAAGCCTGAACATTTCCATTTCACCCGTCACGAACCGCTTGGTGTTGTTGCCGCGATCACGCCCTGGAATTCGCCATTGCTGCTGGCCGCGTGGAAACTGGCCCCGGCGCTGGCAGCGGGCAACACCGTGGTCCTGAAGCCGTCCGAGTTCACCTCGGCATCGAGCATCGAATTCGCGGCCTTGTTCGAGGAAGCCGGCTTCCCGCCCGGCGTCATCAACGTCGTCACCGGTTTCGGGCACGAAGTCGGCGCGGCGCTGACCGAACACCCGGACGTCGACAAGATCACGTTTACCGGCGGACCGGAAACCGGCAAGCGGGTCTATGCGACCGGGGCTTCACAGTTGAAAAGGGTCTCGCTCGAACTTGGCGGCAAGTCGCCCAACATCGTGTTTGACGACTGCGACATGGAAAACGCCGTCAAGGGTGCGATCTCCGGCATTTTTGCGGCAACCGGTCAGACCTGTATCGCAGGCTCGCGTCTTTTGGTGCAGGAAAGCATTCATGACGAATTCGTCGACAAGCTCGTCGCCCTCGCCAGGACCGCCAAAATGGGCGATCCGATGCTGATGGATACCCAGGTCGGTCCCGTCACTACGGTGCCCCAGTACAACAAAATTCTCGACTACATCGGCATCGCCAAGGGCGAGGGGGCCGAGGTTCGCATGGGCGGTGCCAAGGCCGAGCGGCCTGAATGCGGGACGGGATATTTCGTCGAGCCGACAGTGTTTACCGGCGTCAACAACCGGATGCGCATCGCTCAGGAAGAAGTCTTCGGCCCGGTCCTCTCCGTGATCCCGTTCAAGGACGAGGAAGAAGCGATCCACATCGGTAATGATGTGGTTTATGGTCTTGCCGCCGGGGTCTGGACCCAGTCCATGCGCCGCGCTTTCATCATGTCGGAAAAGCTCCGCGCCGGGTCGGTCTGGGTCAACACGTACCGCGCCGTCAGCTACATGGCACCGTTCGGTGGTTACAAGCAATCCGGTGTCGGGCGTGAAAACGGTCAGGACGCGATCCTCGAATACATGCAGACAAAATCGGTGTGGATGTCGTACGCGACGGAAACACCGAACCCGTTCATCATGCGATGAGCGCACAAAAGACCGTCCTGATCACCGGCGGTGCCCGTGGTATCGGGGCCGCGGGGGTCAGGCGTTTTGCCGACGAAGGCTGGCAGGTGATCTTCACCTACGTCAGCAACGATGCCGCAGCAAACGCGATTGTCGGCGAAACCGGTGCCCGGGCAATCAAGGGCGACGTCGGCTCGGAAGCAGATATCCTGTCACTGTTCAAAACCCTCGAAGACGAAGGCATCACGCTCGATGCGCTGGTCAACAACGCCGGGATCACCGGGCCGAAACGACGTCTTGAGGACGTCACCGTCGCAACGATGGAAGAGGTCCTCAGGGTCAACATCATCGGCAGTGTGCTGATGTGTCGCGAAGCCGTTAAACGCATGTCGACCCGACATGGCGGGCGTGGCGGTGCCATCGTCAATTTGTCGTCAACGGCGACGGTAGCGGGCAGCCCCGGTCAATGGGTCGACTACGCCGCAACCAAGGGAGCCATCGACATCATCACCAAGGGCTTGTCGAAGGAGGTTGGCGAAGAAGGCATCCGCGTCAATGCCGTCGCACCCGGCTATACCCTGACCGATATGGCGCGTGAAGGTCAGATCGAAGCCCGCTTCGACAGCCTCAGACACGAAGTGCCGCTGGGCCGCATCGGCACCGTCGAAGAGGTCGCTGCCGGCATTTACTGGCTTTGTACGGACGAAGCTTCTTATGTCACCGGTGCGGTGCTGCCGGTCGCCGGCGGCCGGGTTTGAATATATACCCTGTCATTAACTCTGTTTATGGATGGCACCGCCACCCTCACCCCCCTCGTCGCCCTGAACCTGATTCAGGATCCATGTTCACATGCTTCGAGACGCTCGCTTATGCTCGCTCCTCAGCATGAGGTCCTGTATCTTCCCCTCATCCTGAGGAGGCCGC
>JBBDOA010000172.1:0-10934 GCA_040877275.1 Rhodospirillales bacterium
AATCCGTGATCAACGACAAGAGCGCTTACATGGCCCTGGTGCGGCCTGCACCAGCCATCCGCAAGCACCGCGAGCGCCATGCTGTCGAGCCCACCGGAAACGGCCACGGCGAGGTGGGGCTTCAGCTCAAATGCCCCGAACTGCCGCATGGCGGCATCAAATTCGTCATGGCTGATCGCTGTTGGGAGCATCATCACCACCACATCGGACGAATACGTAACGGCTACACTAGACGCAGCCGTTTTTCTGCCATTCCCGCTGCAGGGTGCTTTTCAGACCGGCCGGCGCGTCGGGATAATCACTGCGGAGCTTCTGAAAAGCTGCACAGGCTTCGGTTTTCTTTTCAAGGCTGGATAGCGACATGCCGAGCTTAAGCAATGCGTCCGGTGCCTTGGGACCTTGCGGATCGGCCTGATACCCCTCCAGAAAGGTCTCGGCCGCCTCAACGAACGATCCCCGGACATAATAGGTTTCCCCAAGCCAGTAACGGGCATTGCTGGCCAGCTTGTCGGACGGGTTCTGTTCCAGGAACTTGCGCAGCGAAGCGGAAGCCTGGTCGTATTTGCCCTGACGTAACAGACCGAATGCCTGCATGTATTGATCGCGCGGTGTCCCGTTCGACAATGCCGCCGTTTCATTTGCCGGCGCTGCGCTGGCCGGTGCCGGGACCGATGCTGCGGGCTTCGGCGTTTCGCCGGTCAATTGCGCCAGCAGGGCATCGGCTTCGCTTTTCGGCTCACCGGCAGGTGCGGCTGACGGATTTGCCTTGCCAAGATCGTTTTCATTCAATGTACCGAGAACCTGCGAACCGGAACTTGCCCTCCGAGGCGGTTGCGCCGCCTCGGCAACATCAGCCGGCATCGGGCTGGGGGCAATTGTGTTCGGCGTGCTCGGCGTGTTCGACGAATCCTGGCCCATCAGAATATTGGCACCTGGCGTCGGCTGGCGCATGGAACCGGACGCAGCGCCCGCATCTCCCTGCTCCAACCTGCCCAGTCGAAATTCCATATCCGTGACCAGCTTGCTCATTTGCTGGGAAACCTGGTCGATTTTATAGGTAATTTCCTCGAGCCGTCCGGTCACGCCCCTGAGATCATTTTCGATTTGCGAGACGCGGACGTTGAGCCGGGCATAGGCCGGATCGGCACCACCGGCTGACGGCTCGCCTGATTGCGTGACGGCAGCAGCACCCGCACTGCCTCTTGCGATCTGCACATTGAGTGTGCGGATATCGCGTTCGAGACGTTCGATCCGATCCATCAATGCCCGCGTATTCGTATCCTGTGCGACAACCGGCTGGGCGACCGCCAGAATTGCGACACACAGAACTGCACCGTACCAGGACTTGAGCATTGTCATCGTTCTCTCCGGATCATCCTTCAACAAAAGGCACGCGGCCCCGCCCGGGTGCCGACGCTTGAGCACACTTTCAGGGATATATTAGGCAAAAATAAGGCGCTTGCCCATCCGGCGTGAACCGATGAGCAAGCGCCAAATAACGCACGATGTCGAAAGATCAGCTACCGGCGCTGTCGACAACCGTCACGGAGCGGCGATTTTGCGCCCATGCGGCTTCATTGTGACCAAGAGCGGCAGGGCGCTCCTTGCCGAAGGAAATGGTTTTGACACGGGCCGGGTTGATGCCGAGAGCAACAAGATAGTCTTTGGCGGCATTTGCGCGACGCTCACCAAGTGCAAGGTTGTACTCACGGGTGCCGCGTTCGTCGCAATGACCTTCAAGAACGACGCGAACGCCACCAAATTTCTTCATCCAGGCGGCCTGCTTTTCGAGGGCTGCACGGGACTCGGCGGTCAGATCAGAACTGTCAAAACCGAAGAACACACGGTCGCCGACGTTTACAACCAGGTCTTCCTGGCTGCCGGCAGGAATCTGCACGGTTGCCGTAGATGAGCTACTGGATGGTGCTGTCGTCGACGAGGCGCCGGACGACTGGGCGTTACCACTCGATTCCGGCGCTGTTTCACAGGCTGCAAGCAATGCAACTGCGGCCAGCACACTTAAAAATTTGTAACGCATAGGAACTACTCCTTAACGGGTGATATCGCTTAAACCAGCTTAGCCGAACAGTCGGCACAACATTGCTCGAACGTTTCACAAAACGCCGATTGGGGGTATCTTTAAAGAGTGACGCGGTTGATTCCAAGCACTTTTTTTGGAAAAAGCCCCCATGCATGGTGGATTATAATCAAATTTTGCCGCAGTGCGATATTTTATTCACGGTATCAGGGGCGACCATGCCGGGTCAGAAGCGCCTACTGGTGTAATAATCTCGCGTTCGTTGTATCCCGTCAGATCAATGGAATACAACCGGGGCTCACTGACTTTCTCGCCCTGCTTCGATTGGCGAAAGTAAATCAAAACCCTGCCATTTGGCGACCAGGTCGGCGCTTCGACCAGATAATCCTGCGCCAGAAGCCGCTCACCGGTGCCATCCGGGCGCATCACGCCGATATAGAAAGTACCCTTCAGAATTTTCGTAAAGGCAATCAGATCCCCCCGGGGTGACCAGACCGGCGTGGCGTACTTACCGGCACCGAAGCTGATCCGACGGACGTTCTTGCCATCCTTGTCCATCACGTAGAGCTGCTGTGATCCACCGCGGTCTGAGTTGAAGACAACCTGCGCTGCATCCGGAGCGAAGCTGGGCGAGGTGTCGATTGCGCCTGAACGGGTCAACTGCCGGTGCTGTCGGGTCCTGAGGTCCATCACATATATGTTGGTATTGCCGTTTTCCGACATGCTCATGATCACACTCTGACCATCCGGCGAGAAGCGCGGCGCAAAGGTCATGCCCGGAAAATCGCCAAGCAGTTCCTGCCGTCCAGTGTCAATATTGAAGATATAGACCCGGGGTGTATTGCCGCGATAGCTGAGATAGGTGATCTCCTGCAGGGTCGGCGAGAAGCGGGGCGTCAGTACCAGTTCCGAGCCATCTGTCAGGAACCGGTGGTTTTCACCGTCCTGATCCATGATCGCCAGACGCTTGACGCGGCGGCGTTCTGGTCCGCTTTCGGCGATATAAACGATCCGGGTGTCGAAATAGCCATCCTCACCAGTGATCCGCTTGTAAATGGCATCGGCGATGATGTGGGCGACCCGGCGCCAGTTGTCGGGCACCGTGAAGTAGGCCAGCCCGACCATCTGCTGCTCGGCGAACACATCCCAGAGCCTGAATTCGACACGCAACCGGCCATCCGGCATCAGTTCCGTGCTGCCCTGAACCAGAGCCTGAGCATTGATGATCCGCCAGTCACCAAACCGGGGCAATGTATTCATGGCGCTGCCGGACTGGATGAAAGCACGCTTGTCGATCGGCTTGAACAGGCCCGAGCGCAACAGGTCGGCGGCGATCACGGCGGCCATATTCTGGCCAATGCTGGCCGCCTCGCCGGCCCCGCCCAGAAAATCCGTGACGGCAATCGGCAACGGCTCCGCCTTGCCCTGCGTGATATCGACCTTCAGTTCGGCACTGGCCGCACCCGCCATGAACAGGGCGGCAAACAAGGTCATAACCAGCGGACGCATCTTCGTTGGCAGATACATGAGGGCTCCTTACAGCAACTCTTTAGGATCAAAATTGATCACTATCTCGCGCCATACCTGATACTTGTCAGGCGGCAGTTTGATCGGATTACAGCGCGGGTTCAATACGGCACGCCGCGCCGCTTCGGCTGCGGACTGGAAATACGGATCGGCCTTATAACGATTATTGTCAGCGATTGAGGCCGACTGGACGCTGCCGTCCGGATTCATCGCCATACGGATGACCACGGCCAGATTGGCCGCCCCTTTTGAGCCGGGATTGATATTCCAGCACGGCGTCACCTGATTAATGACCTGCCGTCGCATGGCATCCAGTTCCGTCATCGTCACTTTTTTGCTCGGATCCGAGTTCTGCACCGCAGATTTGGTGTTGATGGCATTACGCATCTGTGCCGCGAAGTCGATCTTCTTCTCTTCTTTCTTTTCTTCCGGCTCGGTCTTTTGTGTTTTCTTGATCTCCTCCAGCGTTTTCAGCAGCGAGGCGACCTCGAACTGTGAAGGCGGTTTCGGTTTTTTCTGCACCTGCGCCTTGGCAGCAACGGCTTTCGGCGGCTCCGGCTTGGGCACGGGCTTCGGTTCCGGCTCGGGCTTCGCTTCCGGCTTCGGTTCAGGTTCAGGCTCGGGCTCCGGTTCTTTTTTCGGCTCTGGTTCCGGTTCCGGTTCAGGCTTCGGCGGTAACGCAGCGATTTCCGGTTCCGGTTTAGGAGCTGGCGGTGGCGGCGGTGTCGGCTTGGGTTCCGGTGGTTTCGCCTCTTCAACAGGCTTCGGCGGCTCCGGCACCTTTTCAGGCTCAACCGCAGGTTCCGGGGCCGGCGGCGGCGCATTGCGGACTTCGTCGATTTCGACCAGTTCGACGAACACCGGTGTTTCCTCAAGCATTTCAGGTGGCGGCAGAAGCGGCAGACCAAAGTAGCTCAGCGCGACAATTGCCGCGTGAAAACCTACTGAAATGATAAAGCCGCTTCTCATGATTTCCTGTGCATTCCGTCCACTACCGCTGTCAGGGGGTTTTTTTCTTTGTCGCGTCGAGGCTGTCTTTTTTCGACTTGTCGATACTGCGTGTGATCAGCGCAACTTTCCGGTACCCGGCCTTGTTGATGGTCCCCATCACTTCCATAACCCGTCCGTAGTTGATGGCGGAATCTCCACGCACGAATATCCTGAGGTCCCGGTTTTCACCGGTGATCGCCGCCAGGCGGGGCACCAGTGTCTCGAGCGGTACGGAAGTGTCTTGCAGGAATATCTCGCCGCTATCCGAAATCGAGATCGCCAGCGGCTCATCCTTGCCCGAAATGGCACCGGCATTGGTTTCCGGCAGGTTGATTTCAACACCGACGGTCAACAGCGGTGCCGTGACCATGAAAATGATCAGCAAAACCAGCATGACGTCGACAAACGGCGTCACGTTGATCTCGCTCATCGGCTTGCGGCTCTGTCTCGAGAACCGACCGCTACCGCCGCCCGTGCGTTGCGTCATGATTGCCATCGGTTGCTCCTAGGTGTCCATCTCGCGCGACAGGATCGCCGAGAATTCGCCGGCAAAGCTGTCCAGTCGCCCGGCATAGCGATCAAGGTCGCGGCTCAACTTGTTGTAGGCGACAACCGCCGGGATCGCCGCCAACAGACCGAGCGCTGTCGCAAACAGGGCTTCGGCAATACCGGGGGCGACCACGGCAAGCGACGTGTTTGATGATATCGCGATGGACTGAAAACTGTGCATGATGCCCCAGACGGTGCCGAACAGGCCGATGAATGGCGCTGTCGAGCCGGTTGTTGCCAGAAACGTCATGTATTTTTCGGCACGGTCCATTTCCCTGTTCACGGTAATCTGCATGACCCGATCAATGCGCTCACCGAGCCCGACCTTGATGCTGGATGAGCTGCTGCCCGATACCCGCCGCCATTCGCGCATTGCCGCCGAAAAGACCGCCGCCATCGGATCACGGGGGTTGCTGGCTACGCGGTCAAACAGATCGTCCAGCGACTTGCCGGACCAGAAAGCTTGTTCAAATTCGTCGGATCGCTTGTTCAGGCGCCGCACCGTCAACATTTTCTCAAAAATGATCGCCCAGCACCAGATCGATGCCAGGATCAACATCACCATCACGGTTTTAACCACGATCCCGGCGCGCGTGAACATCGACATGATGGTAAACTGGTCAGCCCCTATCGATCCGGCGATCAAGGCGGCGTCTACTGCTTGATTTTCCATTCCTTACTCCGCTCGTCCCTTCAAATTCATGTCTTTCTCAAGACCGTTTTACCGGCACCCCGAAGCCATTCCGGACGATTGCCGGAAGCCGCCTGGGTGAACCATTGTCGATATCCATACAGGCCAGTCTGACCGCAATCGAAACCAGCACTTCGCCGTCCCGCAGCACATCCTGACGCATCCGCATGCTGGCACCGGACAGTTCCTCGACCCGCGTTCTGATTTCCAGCAGATCATCAAGCCTGGCCGGTTTCCGGTAATCCGCATGACACTCCCGAACCGCGAAAGCAACCCGTTCCGTCTGCATCAGCAAGCCGTTTTCTATGCCGTGCGCCCGCAGCATTTCGGTGCGCGCACGCTCGGCAAATTTCAGATAATTGGCGTAATAGACAATGCCGCCGGCATCCGTATCCTCGTAATAGATGCGGACCGAATGCACATGTAAATCCAGGCCGGACTGATCAGGCATCATCACCCCCCTGGGCATCATCAGCGATCAGTTCCAACTGGTTGAAGCTCGCCGGCGGCTTCAGACCCAGATGCTTGAAGCCATCAGCGGCCAGTGCCCGGCCACGCGGCGTGCGCATCAGGAAACCCTGCTGGATCAGATAAGGCTCGATCACCTCTTCAATGGTGTCGCGTTGCTCGGACAGCGCTGCCGCCAGTGTCTCGACACCGACCGGACCGCCGCCGTAACTGTCGGCGATACAGCCAAGATAGCGCCGGTCCATTGAATCAAGACCGCGCTTGTCCACATCCAGCCTGTTCAGCGCCGCATCAGCGGCTTTTGCATCAACCGGGGATTTTCCGGCAACGGCGGCAAAATCCCGGACCCGGCGCAAAAGTCTTCCGGCAACCCGGGGCGTGCCACGCGCACGGGTGGCAATTTCACGGGCGCCGTCATCGGTCAGGTCCATGCCCAGCAGGCCGGCCCCTCTCGAGATGATCTTCTGCAGATCGTCAATATTATAGAACTCAAGGCGCATCGGAATGCCGAAGCGCTCCCTGAGCGGGGTCGTGATCAGACCGGAACGGGTCGTCGCACCAACCAGCGTGAAGCGCGGCAGATCGATGCGTACCGAGCGTGCCGCCGGCCCCTCCCCGATGATCAGGTCGAGCTGAAAATCCTCCATCGCCGGATAGAGGATTTCCTCAACCGCCGGATTGAGCCGGTGGATTTCATCAATAAACAGCACATCACCGGCTTCCATGTTGGTCAGGATCGCCGCCAGATCACCAGCCTTGGCAATCACAGGGCCCGAGGTCGCACGAAAGCCGACGCCCATTTCCCTGGCAACGATCGAGGCCAGGGTCGTCTTGCCGAGCCCCGGCGGACCGTAGAACAGGACATGATCCAAAGGCTCGGACCGGCTGATCGAGGCTTCGACAAAAACCTTCAGATTACCCCGCACCTGCGGCTGGCCGACGAAATCATCCAACCTTTGCGGACGCAGCGCCGCATCCGGGGCATCCCCCGGCAGGGTCTGTGTTTCCAGTATGCGTTCGCCCTCGGCCATCTAGCGGTGTGCTCCGGCACGGGTATCGGCGGGGGCCAGCTTGACGAGTGCCGCCTTGATCAGGGCACCGACGCTGGCCTCGGTTCCGATTTCACCGGCTGCTTCAGCGACCACCCCAAAGGCTTGCGACGGGCTATAACCCAGATTGACCAACGCCGAGACCGCATCGGACGCAGCACCGGCAGCCGGATCAAGCGCAGCCTTTGTCGTGCTGCCTGCTTCAACCCTGAGCGCCTGGCCAAGCGCGATGCCACCGAGCTTGTCTTTCAGTTCGGAAATGATGCGCGCTGCCAGCTTCGGCCCGACACCCGGTGCCCGGGTGATCGCTGCCTTGTCGCCGGACAGTATGGCGCGACTGATTTCATCCGTGCTCAACACACCCTGAATGGCCAATCCGACCTTGGCGCCGACACCCTGAACCGTGGTCAGCAGCTTGAAGGAATCCCGCTCAACGGCATCGGCGAAACCATAAAGATGAATATGATCTTCACGGACGTGAGTTTCGATAAACAGCGTTGCCGCCGCGCCTGTGGCCAGCCGGGCCAGCGTCCGCGCCGAGGCGAAGACCAGATAGCCGACGCCGGAAACATCGATCACGACCCAGTCGTCTCCGATTTCTTCAACAATGCCTTTCAGTCGTGCGATCATGTCGCCGCCTTCGCCAGCGTGCGGACCCGCTCCGCCGTGCCGCGATGGTGCGCATGACAGATGGCTACGGCCAGCGCATCAGCAGCGTCGGCACCGGCAATCCTGGCACCCGGCAGCAGCGTTCTGACCATCATCTGCACCTGCTCCTTTTGCGCGTGTCCGGAACCGACCACGGTTTTCTTGACCAGATTGGGCAGGTATTCGGCGACATACAGACCGGCCAGCGCCGGCACCAGCAGAACAATGCCGCGCGCCTGGCCAAGTTTCAGGGTCGATACCGCGTTCTTGTTGACGAAGGTCTCCTCGACGGCGGCTTCTTCCGGAGCGTATTCGCGGATCACCTCGACCAGTCCGGCATGCAGTTCGACCAGCCTGTCCGATAGCCGGGCCTTGGGAGAAGTCGAAACAAGACCATCGGCGACATAGCTGAGCCGGTTACCGACCGCTTCGATAACGCCCCACCCTGTTGTCTGCAAACCCGGATCGAAACCGATCAACCGCACGTAATGCTCCTTAAAGCCACTCTGTTCATGATCAGGCGCTCAACTGCGCCAGGATCTCGTCGGACACGTCAAAGTTCGCAAACACTGTCTGCACATCATCATTCCCTTCCAGAACGTCGATGAGCTTGAACAGGGTCGCCGCAGTATCGGCATCGACCTCGATGGAATTCAGCGGTTTCCATTCCAGACCGCCACTTTTCGGATCGCCGTATTTGTCGGTTATCGCATCCCTGACATCGGCAAAATCGTCGGGGCCGCAGAACAGGGCATGTCCCTCTTCGTCGCTTTCAACGTTGTCGGCACCCGCTTCCAGGGCCGCTTCGAACATGTCGTCGGTGCTGGCCGCATCGGCCGGATAAACCAGCTTGGCGACGCGCTCGAACATGAAACCGACGCTGCCGGTCTCGCCGAGATTACCGCCATGCTTGGCAAAGGCGGCACGCAGTTCGGATGCTGTACGGTTGCGATTATCGCTCAACGCTTCGACGATGATCGCGACGCCGCCCGGGCCATAACCCTCATAACGGATTTCCTCGAGGTTTTCGCTGTCGCCGCCGACGCCGCGCTGGATCGCCCGCTTGATGTTGTCGTTCGGCATGTTGTCTGCACGCGCGTTGGCAATTGCCAGACGCAGGGCAGGATTGAAGCCCGGGTCTTCGCCGTTCCGCGCGGCGACGGAAATTTCCTTGGCAAGCTTGGCGAAGTTCTTTGCCCGCTTGGCGTCCTGCGCACCTTTCCGGTGCATGATATTCTTGAACTGTGAATGGCCGGCCATGTTCTCTATTCCAACTCTGTTTGCACCTTGAAGCAGCGGACCGCCGAAGTGATCCGCGAATCGCTCCATATTACCTTTGAGGCGCATAAATGAATACTGCGCCAAGCCATCTGCAACATCATTCATGCGCAATATGTCAAGATTTTGGCGGGAATAACATAATTTGCCTCTGATGAGAGGCTCAAATTCCCGATCAGGCCCCGTCAGGGCTTGGGAACAGACGCCGCCAGACGGGCACCGACGCGCACCGGCTCTATCCTATTGGCCAGCCCGGTCCTGTCATCAAGCACTACAAAACAGCCGCACATGGCGCCGTCACCCGAGGCCGGCTCAAGCCGGATTCGTTCGCCTTTGGTGATGAACCGCTGCACCGAAAGCTCCTTCTTCATGCCGATCACCGAATCATAATCACCGGTCATGCCGAGATCGGTCTGATACGCAGTGCCGCCCGGCAACACCCAGGTATCGGCCGTCGGCACATGCGTGTGGGTTCCGACAACAATGCTGGCGCGACCGTCAACGTAATGCGCGATGGCCTGTTTCTCGCTGGTCGCCTCGCCATGCACATCAAAGACGATGACATCGACGTCGCGGCCGATCTTGAAGCGTTTCAGCAGGGCATCGACGGCCTGAAAAGGATCGTCGAGGAGTTCCATGAACAGCCGGCACATGATGTTGGCGACCAGCACCCGTTTCCCGTCTTCGGTTTTGTAGATGCCGAACCCCCGACCCGGCGTTCCCGGCGGATAATTGATCGGGCGCAGGATTTTCTCATCCCGTTCCATTTGCGCCAGCACGTCGTTCTGATCAAAGGCATGGTTACCGGTGGTGATGCAATCGGCACCGGCCTGATAGAACGTGTCGCAGATGCTGCCGGTAATCCCGAAACCGTGCGCCGCGTTCTCACCGTTGACGATGACGAAATCCGCTTTCAGGCGCTGGCGCAGCGCAGGCAGGTTGGCGTTCAGAACGGCCCGTCCGGAACTGCCGACGACGTCACCGATGATCAGAAGTCTCATGAAAATCCTTTGATGCCGTTAAAGGGGTGCATCACTGCGGATGCGCATGAGGCCGGTTTCCGTGGCGATCCAGTCAAGCGGCTGGTCGTAAGGCCCACGGGGCACGGTGTCTACCTGTTGCGCCGAAAAAGCAATACCCACAGCCAAAGGCTGCGCACCACCAGCGGCTTCCCTGCGAAGTTTTTCAAGTGTCCGGTCATAAAATCCGCCCCCGTAGCCAAGCCGGTAGCCGGCGCTGTCGAAGCTCAGCAGCGGCACGAACAGGATTTCAGGGGTAACGGTTTCGGCATCCGGAACCGGGATCGAGGTGCCGAAACCGCCGTCCGCCAGGGGCTCGCCGGTATGCCAGGCACGAAAGGCCAGCGGCTGGGCTTTCGCCACCACGACCGGTAATGCTGTGCGGTGCCCGGCCGCGCCCAATGCATCAAGCAGGGGCCCGGTATTGATTTCCGCGCCCATCGACCAGAAAACGGAAACGGTCTTCGATGCGTCCAAAAGGCCCAGAGCATCGGCAGAGGCCATGATGTGCCGGGCGAGCCGCAAACCGGCATCCGGGCACGCCGCATGATACTGATCACGGCGTTCGACAGCGGCCTTCCGGGCGCTCGAGTTAATCGCCTTGAGTTCAGTCATGTTTTCGCACCCCACCCTTGCGCCGCAACGCATGGCGGAGAGAAGAGCGGAGAGATGACGGG
>JBBDOA010000173.1:0-10798 GCA_040877275.1 Rhodospirillales bacterium
TCGGCCGTGCAATCGACGGCCGACATCACACGGTTTGCACAGGTCTTGAGCATCACTCAGTTCACAAATGTTTACTGAAGCGCACGAACGGCTTCGACCAGTTTGCGGCCTTCCTCGCCAGCGCTGGCGATGTAGGCTTCGGTTGCCGGCTTGGCAGCGGCCTGCCATGCAGCAACCTGTTCTTTGGTAAGGTTGATAACCTTCATCGACGTTGTTTCGGCAATGAATTTCTCGGCTGCCAGGTTATCGTTCTTGGTCTCGGCACGCATCTTGGTTTCGGCAGCGACGGCAGCGGTCGTCATCCAGGTCTTTTCCTGTGCACTCATTTCGTCCCATTTCTTGTCATTGACGACGATCAGGAACTCGGTCTGCGCATGGTTGGTGATGGTCACGCTGTCCATGACTTCGAACAGTTTACGCGACTTGATAGCCGTGGTGCCGGTCATGCCGATGTCGACGGTGCCGCGCTGATAAGCCATGAACTGCTCGGAGCCACCGATTTTCACCGGAATACCGTCGAGCGCCTTGATGAAGTCGCCGGACGGCTTGCCCAGAACGCGGACCTTCCTGCCCTTCATGTCAGCCGGGTTGACGGTCGGTGTCCCCTTGGAGAGAAGCTGAACCGGACCATAGTCCTGCCACCACAATACACGGGCACCGGTGGTGCGGATAGCTTCGTCGATGGTCTTGCGGATCGGGCTCGACGGTGCAGCGGCCTTGGCCAGCACGTCATAGTCCGGGAACATGAACGCAACACTGAACAGACCAGTCACCGGCAGCGTGCCGGCGAATTCGTCAATCAGCACCAGACCCATGTCGATAGCGCCGGAACCGACGGCCTGAGGAATCTGGCTGCCTTTGTAAAGCTGGGCTGAGTCGTAAATTTCAACTTTCATGGCACCGCCGGAAATCTTTTCCAGCTCGTCCTTGAAAAACACGATGTTTTTGCCAACCGGATGGTTGACGGCGACTTGCAGACTGAGCCGAAGCGTACGCTCGGCAGATGCAGGCACGGCAGCGGACATGACCAGTCCTACGGCCAGAACCGCGACGGTAAATAGCTTGTTCATTTTATTCTCCTTGGACCGGACGATGCCGGTGTTTTGATCCCATCCCACGAATTTTTTTTCGCGACCGGTCAACGCAGCCTGGAACCGGCAATGGCGCTGACGGATATCGGCTGTAAACAGTTCAGAAATAGCTGTCAAATTGTTCCGTATAGTTGGCCATTTGTTCCTGTGGCACGTTACGGTTTTGATTCCCCCCGGCATGCGCTAAAATTGCTGGGAGAATCAGGAGCCCGATTGCATGACCGCCATCCGCAAAGCCGCCGTCGCCGGGACATTTTATCCGAACGACGCCGCCCTTCTCAGGACCGAGGTGCAGGAATTTCTGGCTGCTGCCGGCACATCGCCCGGGCCCGTGCCAAAGGCCATCATCGCGCCGCATGCGGGTTACAGATATTCCGGTGCCATTGCGGCCAAGGCCTATGCGCGACTGAAACCGGCGGCGGGCAACATCACTCGCGTCGTGCTGCTGGGGCCGTGCCATCGGGTCGCAGTCAAGGGACTGGCGCTGTCCGGCGCTGATTATTTCGAGACACCGCTCGACCGCATAGAAATCGACACATTGGCCGAGGCCAAGGTCGCTTCGTTGCCGCAGGTCAGCGTGTTCCCACAGACGCACCTGGCAGAACACGCGCTCGAAGTGCATCTGCCGTTCCTTCAGGAACTGCTCGGCACTTTCAAGCTGGTGCCGATAGTGGTCGGGGAAACTTCGCCGGCGCAGGTCGCCCAGGTCTTGCAGACATTATGGGGTGGACCGGAAACGGTCATCGTCATTTCATCCGATCTCAGCCACTTTCTCAATTACGACGCCGCACAGGAAATCGACAAGCGGACCGCGACGGCGATTGCCGCGCTTGATCCCGGCAGAATCGAAAGCGCCGGTGCCTGCGGTCGATTTCCGGTTGGCGGATTGCTGCATCTGGCAAAGGCCCGCGGCATGACGGTTGAAACCATTGATCTGAAAAATTCCGGAGACACCGCCGGCAACAAGGACCGGGTTGTCGGTTACGGTGCCTGGGCGTTTTTCGAACCTCCAGCCACCAAGCGCAACGGGCCTGTTATCACGGTTCGCCGCAAGGAAGCCGAGAAACCTGCAATCTCCGCACAGGATTTCGAAGCCCGGACCAGACAGCTTCTGGTCGACCACGGTGACCGTTTGTTGGAAATTGCCGATACGGCGATCCGCTATGGCTTAAAGCACAATCAGCCGATGCCGTCGGACCTCGCCGCTGAACCGCCTGCCCTGCAGGCGAATGGTGCCTGCTTCGTCACCCTGAAAACCGCAACACTTCAACTTCGTGGTTGCATCGGATCACCGGTCGCACACCAACCGCTGGCACTGGATGTCGCCAGGAATGCCTATAAAGCCGCTTTCAACGATCCACGTTTTAAACCGGTCGGGATAGATGAATTCGAAACCCTGCGTCTGTCTATTTCTGTTCTCAGTCCGCAAGCAGCCATGCCGGTCAGGGACGAGGCTGATCTGCTGGCGCAATTGCGCCCAGGGATAGACGGCCTGGTGATCGCCGATGGCGGCAAGCGGGCGCTGTTTTTACCCTCGGTCTGGGAGCAATTGCCTGACCCGGAGCAGTTTCTGGCTCATCTGAAGCAGAAGGCCGGCATGGCGCGCAACCACTGGTCACCGTCTTTCCGCGCCAACCGTTTTATTACCGAGGAAATTCACGCAAAACACTGAAGCCCTGGCGTTGACTATTCCAGGCGGGAGCGTAATTGTCCGCCTGAATACCCATTCCTCACCCTGAACTTGAAGAAACCGGAGACAGCACAAGATGGTCCTCAACGTCAGCATCAGCCTTGCCGAGCAGATCGGCGAGGTCGCCCGCCGCGCCGGACGCGTCATCATGGATGTCTATCACTCCGATTTCGATGTCGAAGTGAAGGACGATGCATCACCGGTCACCCGTGCAGACCGGGAGGCCGAAGATATGATTTTCCGGATGATCCGCGAAGGCATCACCGGCAAATATCCACTGGTCGGTGAAGAATCCGTCTCTGCCGGAAAAATCCCTGTGGTCAGAGACCAGCCGTTCTGGCTGATTGATCCTCTTGACGGCACCAAGGAATTCATCTCAAGAAATGGCGAATTTACCGTCAACATTGCCTTGATCGAAGCGGGAATTCCTGTGCTTGGTGTGGTTCATCTGCCGGTCAGCGATGATACGTTCATAGCTGTACGGGCCGGTGTCTTTGCCCAGTACGGCGGTGTCGGCAAGGCAACACAGATTTCCTGTCGCACAGCGCCCAAGGACGGTCTGACCGCCATCGCATCCAGAAGCCACATGACGGAAGAAGCCGAAGCCTATCTCGCCGGGCTTGCCGTCAAGGAACGGATCAGCGCGGGATCGAGCCTCAAATTCTGCCGCATCGCCGAGGGCAAAGCCGATGTCTATCCGCGTTTCGGCCCGACAATGGAATGGGATACGGCGGCTGGCCATGCCGTGCTGCTGTACGCCGGCGGCCATGTCATCACCGAAGACGGCATACCGCTGAAGTACGGCAAACCCGAGTTCCGCAATCCGTTCTTCATCGCCCGGGGGCCGGGTGTTCCCGATCCTGTAAAACCGAACTGAGCCGATGTCGGCGAAAACACCCATACGCGTTATGGATAACGCCGCAATTGACGATGCGGCCGAGCTGATCCGTTCTGGTGCGCTGGTCGGGTTTGCTACGGAAACGGTCTATGGCCTCGGCGGTGACGCAACCAATGCCGACGCCGTGGCAAAGATTTATGCCGCCAAGGGCCGTCCGAGTTTCAATCCGTTGATTTCACATGTCGCTGATTTGGATGGCGTTAAAGCCATTGCCCAGCTTGATGCGCGTGCGGAATCGATGGCCCGGCACTTCTGGCCCGGCCCGATGACGCTGGTTCTGGCAAAGCAAGCCAACAGCGGCATTGCCGCCCTGACCACAGCCGGGTTGGATACTATCGCCGTCAGAATCCCGGCGCGAGAAAGTGCGCGCCGTTTTCTGGAATCATGTGGGGTACCAGTAGCCGCGCCGAGCGCCAATGCATCGGGACGGGCCAGCACAACCACGGCCCTGCACGTTCAGACATCCCTGCCCGGCCCCGATCAGGGTGGTCCGGCGATGATCCTTGACGATGGCCCTTGCGACGTCGGCCTGGAATCAACGGTCGTCGATCTGACGACGGAAACCGCAACGCTGCTGCGGCCTGGCGGTCTTGCCCGTGAAGATATCGAGCGGATTCTGGGCCCCGTGACAATAGCCGGTGACGATGATCAGGCACCAAAATCACCCGGCATGATGAGCCGGCATTATGCGCCGCGCGCGGCGCTGCGTATGAATGCCCTGTCCCCTGAATCGGGCGAAGCCTATCTGGGCTTCGGCCAGCATACGGGGCTGGGCGCACTGAATCTCAGCAACCGGGGCGATCTGCTGGAAGCTGCCGCCAATCTGTTTCAGATGCTGCATGCCCTTGATGACAGCGGTGTCGCAGCCATAGCCGTCGCCCCCATCCCTGAAACGGGTCTTGGCCTTGCCATTAATGACCGCCTGCGCCGTGCCGTTCGCACTTGATCAAGCCAGAACTGAAAGCCAATATCCGACCATGAACAGCAAACAGTCCGTCATTGAAAAAATCAAACAAGCACTCGGTCCGCAGGGATACGTTGACGATCCGGGGGCACTGGATGCGTACAACGTCGAATACCGCGGTTTGTACCGGGGAACTGCAACTTTTGTCGCCCGCCCCGGCTCGCCTGAGGATGTCGCATTCGTTGTCAAGGCATGCGCCGAAGCCGGCGTCGGTATGGTCCCGCTTGGCGGACATACCGGACTGGTCGGCGGCGGCATCGCCAATGACGAGATCATCATCTCGACCGAGCGGCTCAACAAGATCCAAGCCATCGACACTCTGAACGGCACGATGACGGTCGGTGCCGGCTGCATCCTCGCCGACATTCAGAAAGCCGCCGATGATGCCGACAAACTGTTCCCGCTCAGCCTCGCCGCCGAAGGCAGTTGCCGGATCGGTGGCAATCTCTCGACCAACGCCGGCGGTACCAACGTATTGCGCTACGGCAACGCGCGCGATCTGGTGCTGGGCCTTGAGGTTGTATTGCCATCGGGCGATATCTGGAACGGGCTTAAGGGACTGCGCAAGGATAATACCGGTTACGAGATGAAGCACCTGTTCATGGGTGCCGAAGGCACACTCGGCATCATCACCGCCGCCGTCCTCAAACTGTTTCCGAAACCGCGCCAGACGGAAACGGCCCTGATCGCCCTGAATGACGTCGAAAGCGTCATGAAACTGTTCGCCCGGGCATCCGATGCGGTCGGCGATGCCCTGACGGCTTTTGAATACATGAACCGAAACAGCCTCTGGGTATCGTGCCAATATACCGAAGGTCTTCGCGATCCGTTCGAGGCAGAACACCCGGCTTATGTATTGCTGGAGTTGACCTCACCCCGGCCCGGCACTGATCTTCGCGACGCCATTGAGCAGTTTCTCGGCGACGCACTTGAAGCCGAAGAAGTTGTAGATGCCGTCCTTGCCGAAAGTGAACAGCAACGCCATGACATCTGGCATATTCGCGAGGCCATCTCCGATTCCCAAGGGAACGAGGGCGGCTCGATCAAAAATGATCTTTCGATCCCGATCTCGAAGATGACAGAATTTCTGGTCAAGGCAGACGCGATTGTCGAAGACGCGGTAAACGGTATCCGGCCGATGACCTTCGGCCACATCGGCGACGGCAACCTGCACTACAATCTGACGCAGCCGACAGGCATGGACAAAAAAGCGTTTCTCGATAAATGGCACGATGTCACTGATCCGCTCAACGATCTCGTCCATGAAATGGATGGTAGTTTTTCTGCGGAACATGGCGTCGGCAAACTGAAGCGTGAGGAACTGGTCCGCTACAGCACACCGGTGGAAATGAATCTGATGCGGAAAATCAAGGCTGTGCTCGACCCGGGTGGAATCATGAATCCCGGCAAGGTGCTTTAAGGTCTGATTACCAACTCATGCCTTCAGCGTCGATGCCGATGACCCAGCCGCTTTCAACCCAGACGCGCAGCAAACCAGCCGCCCGCACGGCCGCTTCGTCGGCTTCGGTGCAATCGGCAATGATTTCGCATAGCGCATCAAATGTTTGACCCTCTGCCGCAGCGGACAGGGCTGCGGCTTCATCAATCTCAAGCGGTCGGTATGTGACCATCAGACTTTCCGGATCGCGCCATGCGGCCCAGGTGACGGGGCTGTCATACGGCACGGGCGGTGCATCGGGATCAATCCCCGCCTTAACCGCCTGATAAAATTCGGACACATCAAAAGCGAGCATGGTGGTGTTCAAAGCCGGATGGAACGTCAATGTCAGCATCGGCCAGGCTTCCAGCGGAACCGTGCCGATATCACTGATTGCAACCGGTGCCGCGTCCGGCGCATCGAAGGCAAGACCGAGCATCCATTCAAATGCTGCCATTGAAAGGACCATCGGGTTGTCGGACCAGTCCTTAGATGTTCTCAGCCATGCCACAAGACCTCTTCCCAACCAACGGGCGGAACGGGATGTCGAGGGATTGGCATCGACGTATTGCTCCATCGTCTCAAAAAACTGCTCGTCACCCAGCAGCGTATGCAGACCTTCCAGGTCTTCCGTCAGAATTTCGACCAGGCGCGCCCGATAGGCATGATCGTAGACTTTCATGAATGGCCCTCCGGCTGTCAGATGCGGATTGACGGCCGTATCGCCTGCAAGCATTCGCGCCTGAAATTTTTGCTGCAGAGCAGATAATGAATCGCTCATGCCGGGATGCCGATGCAATCTTCAGCGACCCTGCGCACGCCCTGCAACTCGCGGACAAGCTCGGCAAACGGTGGAATATTGGCATCACGCTCGATCATCGTCGGCACTGCGCCCAGACGCTCGATGGCCCTCGCGTACAAATCAAGGACTTCCCCGGGCACCGGTTCGTCGTGGGTATCGATGATATGATCGCCGTTGTGTTCATGGCCGGCGAGATGAATTTGCCGGACCCTGTTGATCGGGATACCAGCCAGATAGGCATCGGCTGAAAACCCGTGATTGAATGCGGAAACAAAGATGTTGTTCACATCAAGCAGAATATGACAGTCCGCCCTGTCGCAAATTTCCGACAGGAATTCCCATTCTGTCATCTCGTCTTCAACAAAGGTGATGTAGGTCGATGTGTTTTCCAGAAGCAAATGACGTCCCAACACATCCTGCACCTGACGGACACGGCCTGCCACGTGATCGGCGCTTTCTCCGGTCAGCGGTAACGGCAGCAGATCGTGCATGTTCAGACCATGCACGCCGGTCCAGCACAGATGATCGGATATCAATTCGGGCTGCACCAGATCGGCGAGCGCTTTCAACCCTCGCAAATAATCCATGTCGAGCGGATCAACCGAGCCGATTGATAACGAAACCCCATGCATGACAAACGGAAACCGTTCGCGCACCGCAAGCATGTTCCGGCGCGGCGGCCCGCCGACACCGATAAAATTCTCGGAAATGATCTCGAACCAGTCGACGCCATTGGTCGCAGTTGGATCTTCACCGAGTATTTCCGGGAAATGTTGCGGCCTGAGACCCAGACCAAATCCCTTGAGCGCCATCAATCGCTCCCGACAAAAAAATGAAACGGAGGGTCCGCCCGAGCGTCCCTCCGCTTCACAATAACTGATCGATTGCCGGACGTCAGCTTTTGACGGGCTTGCCACCCTTGCTGGTGCATTCGGCAGCGTCTTTGGTGCTGACCCAACCCTGACCCTTGCAACCATTCTTGCCTTTACAGGCATTGGCCGCACCGGCGCAGCCGCCATGGCCTTTACAGGCATTGATACCGGCGCACTTGAAGCCGTCAGCCTGGGCAGCCGACGGTGCACCCGAAATCGCTGCGCCTGCGATAAACATGGCAGCGGCAGCAGTTGCCAGTGTCGCGCCAACGGTTTTCTTTTGAATAGACATAAAAGTTCTCCTGAAGTGAAGTTAAATTCCCTACCGGTTTCAAACCGGCAACTGAATACTAACCAACTATTGTTTGAGCAGGAGTCACGTTGCTCTAACGCCGCGTCACGTTCTTGTGAGGGTCTTAACCGCGTCCGTAAACCCGACCATGACTGTGCCGTTTCGCACAAATACGGGACGCTTTATCAGTGCCGGGTGCGTGGCCATCAATGCGACAGCCCCCTTCCCCTCGCCTCTGGCTTTGTCTGCATCGCTTAACCCTCGCCATGTCGTGCCACGCTTGTTGAGAAGCGAATCGATGCCGATCGCCTCGGCCCACCTTTCGATATCAGACATGTCGATGCCGTCCTTGCGAACATCAACAAAGACATAGGCTATCCCTTCACCCTCAAGCCATTTCAATGCCTTGCGGCAGGTATCGCAGTTCTTCAGACCATAGATGTTCAGCATGGATTTCTCATAAAGTTGGAATGACGGGTTTCAGTCTCTATATGTAAGACCAACATGTTAAACGGTCAAAGTTGGAGCCCACCTGAATGCTAGCGATCCTCTCACCCGCAAAAAAGCTCGACTTCGAGAGTGAGCCGATCACCGATACACATACGCAACCGGTCCTGATGAAGGAAACGCAGGTTCTGGCGAAAAAAGCCAAAAAACTGACACGCAGTGATCTCAAGTCAATGATGGGGATTTCCGACACACTGGCCGAGCTTAATCATCGCCGCTTTCAGGATTTCAAACCACCCTTCAGTCTTGGCAATGCGCGACAGGCAGCGCTCAGTTTTGCCGGCGATACGTATGTCGGACTTGAGGCGACCACATTGAGCAAAGAAGACCTCTCCTACGCACAGGATCATTTGCGGATACTTTCCGGTCTGTATGGATTGCTGCGACCGCTTGATCTGATCCAGCCGTACCGTCTCGAGATGGGGACGAAATTCGCCATCAACGGCAAGGAAGATCTTTATGACTTCTGGGACCGGCGGGTCACCGATGCCCTGAATGCGGCGACGCAGTCTCACAATGACCGGCGGATCATCAATCTGGCCTCGAACGAATATGCCAAAGTCGTTCACAAGAAAGCCCTGGCCGGTGGCATCGTGACCCCGATCTTCAAGGAAATCAAAAACGGCCAGGCGCGCGTTCTTGGCCTGTTTGCCAAACGCGCGCGCGGCATGATGGCCCGTCATATGATGATCAACCGTGTTGAGAGCGAACAGGGGATCAAGGATTTCAACGCCGGCGGCTATACTTTCCAGCCTGCACAATCAGATGCCACCAACTGGGTTTTCACACGACCGCAACCCTGACGTCATAGCCTCACGGACTCATCACTCCCGCGTTGCTGTCCCCAGATCAAGACGCAGATTATTCGGCGGGATGTAGTAGTTCTGATAATAAATCGGCTCGCCGTCATGGGAATAGGCGGTAACGTCCAGCACCATCGCCAATTGCCCTTGGGAGCAATCGCTTTCTGCTGCAATATAATCCGGTGGCACTTCAAAACGAACCGATTGCACAACCTTGTGCACCGGCACGTGATGATTCTGTGCAATCAGCAATTTGAAATCAGCACCCTTTAGTGACTTAAACGGCAGGCTTTCCAGATCAGGAAAACGTCCGGACAAGGCATAGAATACGGAATAGACAGAAAGCTCCTCATTGATCGAAAAAATACGATCGATACGCACCACCGTGCCACCTTTCTGGCCAAGCGCCAGCGTCCAGGGTCCGACTTGCTTGATTTTTACGCGCTTAAGAACGTGCGTAAAAACCGGCAGAAAAGGCTCGTCGACATCATCCGGGCGGTAAAACCGCATATGCCAGGGCTCGGCGATCCGCTCCTTGTGGTCGGCGACAATCGTGCCGCTGCCCCTTTTCCGTTCGATCACACCATCTGCGACCAGTTGACGCAGCGCCCGCTGTACTGTGCCAAGACTACACGGCACCGCATCGACCCAGTCCCGTTCAGCCGGCAAACGCGTGCCAGCCTGCCAATAGCCGTCATGAATGGACGTTCTGATTGCGCGGCGCAGTCGTTCGTGTTTCGGGGCCGCATCGTCGTCGGTCCAATACCGCGCAACGAACTCAGAGAACCGGCGCTGCTCGTATGACGGGATCATGTCGCATTCTCGCGTAATGTGGTTATCGGCACAACGCTCTCTATCAGGATTGTGGTTTTTATCGTCAGGGCCCGATCTGATCCACAATATTTTAGCGTTGACTCTATTTCTGCTACTATAGTGTAATTGCACTATAGCAATATGCCAAACAACACATACAAGAAGTACCCAACGATCACGCGCAAGGGGCTCATGTAACGAAGCTCAGGATTCAGTCTTGAGAACATTGAGAGGACATAAAATGACCAAGTTACTCACCCGCGCAGCCGTCGCAGCTGCAATTTCGCTCTTTTTCGCTGTGCCTGGCGCACATGCGGAAAGGCTTTCCATCTCGACATGGGGTAGCCCGAAGCACTATCAGGTTGCTGAATTCATCCCCCTGTTTGAAAAACTCGTCAAAGAGAAAAGCAATGGCGAAATCCGCACCAAGTCTTTTCCCGGCGGCGAAATGGTCAAACAGCAGTTTGTTGCCACCGCCATTCCCCAGGGCACCGTTGATATTTCGCTGACCACCCTCGACAACTGGTCGGGCCGGGTTGCTGACGTTTCGATCCTGACGTCGCCGCTCTGGACCAAATCTATGGCCTGGACACGCGATAATCTGAAGACCGGCAATCCGACTTTCGAT
>JBBDOA010000174.1:0-10781 GCA_040877275.1 Rhodospirillales bacterium
CGCTTGCGGGCGATGGGAATCAAGACGCGTGCCGCCGCTGTGCTGGGTACACGTCAGGTATTCTTTGCCGTGCTCGCGACTTCGGCGACGCTGGTTTCGGTGTTCGTGCCGATCTCGTTCCTGCCGTCGACGGCAGGCCGGCTGTTTCAGGAATTCGGTTTCGTGCTTGCGGTGACGGTGATGATCTCGTCATTCGTGGCGTTGACGCTGGTGCCGATGCTGGCCTCGAAATTGCCAAACAGGGATGTCTCGGAACAGCCTGGCCCTGTCAGAAAACTTATCGTTGCCATCGGCAATGCCGGCAAGAGCGCCTATACCGTGCCGCTCGATATTGTGCTCAGGACACCGATCATCATCTTTGTGTTCTGCGGTATCGTCATCGCCGGTGCCTGGTTGGCGTATCTGCAGCTTGGCGAGGAGCTGGTGCCGGAAGAGGACCGGGGCAAGATCACCGTTCGCCTGACCGGACCGGACGGGGTCGGCCTGCCCTACACCGACCGCCAGGTCGAAGCGGTTGAGAAAATCATGGCCCCCTATGTCGAGAGCGGTGTCGTCGAACGCCTGTTCGCCATCACCGGCAGTTGGGACCTGAACCGGGGGCTTATCGACGCACCGCTGATCCCCTGGGAACAGCGCACCATCAGTGAAGGCGACATTGCCGCCGAGGTAAGCAAAAAACTGGTGCAGATTCCCGGTGCCCAGGCGCGGGTGCAGCGCACCAACAGTCTCAATCTCAGAAATGCTGACGGCGGTCTCGAGATCGCGCTGATCGGTGCCGAGTATCCGCATATATTTGCCGAGACCAACAAATTTGTCCGCCTGATGGAAGCGGAAATTCCCTGGATCAGCAATATCCGCGTTGAATTCCGCGCCACCCAGCCGGAGTTGTCGATCAATATCGACCGCCGCCGCGCCACCGATCTGGGTGTCGACATTGATGATCTGGCGACCACCATTCAGGTGCTGGTCGATAAATTTGAGGTCGCCGAGCTGACCGTCAATGACAAGGCGGTGCCGATCATGCTGCTGGCAAGCGAGGAAGCGATCAATGAGCCGGCCGACATCGCCAATCTGTACGTCAGCGCCGCCGGTGGCCGACTGGTGCCGCTGTCGCAGTTGATCAGCTTTTCGGAAAGCTCGGTTCCGGCCGAACTGGACCGCCATGCGCAGCGCCGCGCCATCGAGGTGAATGCCGATATTGCGCCCGGCTACTCACTGCGCGAAGCCATTGATGCGGTCCGGGCGCTGGCTGCGGAAAGCCTGCAGGGGGATGTCGGGCTGATCTTCCTTGGCGAGGCCAAGGCGCTGACCGAAACCTCGCACGATCTGGCGGTCACCTATCTGATCGCCTTCGTCGTCGTGTTTCTGGTTCTGGTGGCGCAGTTCGAAAGCCTGACCAGTGCCACGGTGGTGATGCTGACGGTGCCGTTCGGTATCTGCGCCGCAATATTTGCACTGTTTATCACCGGCACCTCGATCAACATTTATTCGCAGATCGGTGTGCTGATGTTGACCGGCATCATGGCCAAGAACGCGATCCTGATGGTCGAATTTGCCGATCAGTTGCGCGAGCAGGGGATGAGCCCGCTCGATGCGGCGCGCGAAGCCTCCCTGGTCCGTTTCCGGCCGATCATGATGACCATGGTCTCGACGGTGTTTGGCGGTTTGCCGCTGATCCTGGGAACGGGCCCCGGCGCCGAAGCCAGGGTCGCCATCGGCTGGGTTATCTTCGGCGGTCTTGGTATGGCGGCGGCGATCACCCTGCTGCTGACACCGGTTCTGTATTCAAAGATCGCCGGCCTGTCGAACCCGCGCTCGGAAAGCGGTGATGTTCTGGCATCGGAGCTTGAGGCGGCCCGCCGCCGGGAAGCACCGGCTGAATAAGGCTTCGGCCCTTACTCCGCCACTGCCGCGCCATCATCGGCAAGGCTGAGCACCGAGCCCGAGCGCTGCGGCTCGATCGGCTGCAGTTCATCCTTGGCATCGGTGGTCCATTGCGCGATCTGCACCACTTCGGCCTGATCGGCGTCCTGTTCCTGAGCCGCCGCCACCGGTTCCAGAACGTGCAGCCCTTCCTGATCGGCATAGAACGTATGTGTGCCGAAAACCTCTGTCAGGGATTCGCTGGCGGGGTTGTCATCGGGTATGGGGACGGCACCGGTCTGACGCTCAATCGCGCCGACCTGTTCGGTTGTCAGTTTCATCGGGATTCCTCGCTGTCACCGTTCGGACAGGGAAGCGCCACTCGGGGTTGTCCTTGGATAAGATTCTCAGACGCATCCCATATGCACCCTCGCAAATCAGGGCTGGCAGTGCAAGGGGGGGGGTGATCCGGTTGCTATCCTTCGAGACGGCCTTTCAGGCCTCCTCAGGATGAGGATATCAATATTTAAAACCTCATCCTGAGGAGCGCGCGTGAGCGTGCGTCTCGAAGGATGGAAGATATAGCCGTCACATGTTCGGATAGTTCGGGCCGCCGCCGCCTTCCGGCACCACCCAGTTGATGTTCTGGGTCGGGTCCTTGATGTCGCAGGTCTTGCAGTGCACGCAGTTCTGCGCGTTGATCTGTAGCCGCATTTCGCCGTCCGCGCTGTTTTCGTCGGCGACAAACTCATAGACCCCGGCCGGGCAGAAACGCGCTTCCGGCCCGTCATAAAGATCGAGATTGGTAACGACCGGTACGGCGGCATCTTTCAGTGTCAGGTGCACCGGCTGGTCTTCTTCGTGATTGGTCGCCGAGAACGAGACGTTGGTCAGCTTGTCAAAGGTAATCACGCCGTCCGGTTTCGGATAGTCTATTTTCGTCATGCCTTTGGCCGGCTTCAGGCGGTCGTGGTCGGTATGATTGGCGAAGGTCCAGGGCAGCAGAAAGCCCAGACCCAGATTGTTCATCCACATGTCGAAGCCGGCATAGATCGTACCGAGGGTCAGGCCGAATTTCGACAGCGCCGGACGGGCGTTGCGGACCTTGTGCAGATCCTTGTAAACCCACGATGCCTGAAACGCCGGTTCGTAATCGACAAGCGCGTCATGGCCGCGACCGGCCTTCAGTGCGGCAAAGGCGCTTTCAGCGGCCAGCATGCCGGTCTTCATGGCGTTGTGCGATCCCTTGATGCGCGGCACGTTGACGAAGCCGGCCGCACAGCCGGTCAGGCAGCCGCCCGGAAACGCCAGCTTCGGCACGCTCTGCAGACCGCCTTCGTTGATCGCACGCGCACCATAGGCGACCCGGCGGCCGCCCTCGAGCATCGGCCTGATCGCCGGATGCGTCTTGAAGCGCTGCATTTCCTCATAGGGTGACAGATACGGGTTTTCGTAATCCAGCGTGACGACGAAGCCGATGGCAAGCTGGCCCGCTTCCTGATGATAGATGAAGCCGCCGCCGGCACAGTCGGCAAGCGGCCAGCCCTGGGTGTGGATGACGGTACCTTCTTTATGCTTCTCCGGCGCGATGTCCCACAGTTCCTTGATGCCGATGCCATAGGTCTGCGGCGAGCGTCCGTCACTTAAATTGAATTTCTGCATCAGCGTCTTTGACAGATGGCCGCGGCAGCCTTCGGCGAAGAAAGTGTATTTTGCCAGCAGTTCCATGCCCGGCTGGAAATTCGGACCAGGCTGGCCGTCACGACCGCGCCCCATGTCGCCGGTGGCGATGCCCTTGACGGCCCCCGCATCATCGAACAGTACCTCGGCGGCGGCGAAGCCGGGATAGACCTCGACGCCCAGGGCTTCGGCCTGTTCGGCGAGCCAGCGCACCAGATTGCCGAGCGACAGCGTATAGCAGCCATCGTTGCTCATCAGCGGCGGCATCAGGATATGCGGCAATGCCGTCTTGCCGGTTTCCGACAGCACCCAATGCTGGTTGTCGGTCACGGCAACGCCCATCGGTGCGCCTTTTTCTTTCCAATCCGGGATCAGTTCATTCAGCGCAACCGGATCGACGACGGCACCGGACAGGATGTGGGCACCGACCTCGGAGCCCTTTTCGACGACGCAGACGGTGATTTCGTGGCCCTGTTCGTTTGACAGCTGCATCAGACGGATCGCGGCGGCCAGACCCGATGGACCGGCCCCGACGATGACCACGTCGAATTCCACGCTTTCGCGCTCGATGGCCTCGCTGTCCTGCGTTTCGTCGTTCATGATGTCACCGTCTTCGTCCTGAAATAATGATCCCCGTACGTCGGGGCGTTATATCATGCGTATTCTATGGTTTCACGGATCAATTGCCGGGAAATTCCCGCTTGATCCGGCATCTGATCCGCCCCCACTGTTCATTGCCCCGGCACATGGTATGATCCCGGGATGATGCTGAACTCCGATCTTCACGCGGCCCTGCAATGGCACATCGATGCCGGTTGCGACGAATGCGTCGCCGACGCACCGATTGACCGCTTTCAGGTCTCACAAAGCATGACCGCGCAGGCAGCGTCAGCTCCGCCGGCGCAAACCGTAGCGCCGGGCGAGGCCAGACAAAGCCAGCCCGGAACCTCCAGAGGGGCCAAGGTCGACCCGGTCGAAGTCGACAACAACCGGCAGCTTCGGACCGCCGTCGAGCTGGCGGCAGCGGCCCAGAGCATCGAAGACTTGCGGGAAGCGCTCGCCGGTTTCGACGGTTGCCTGCTGAAGAAGACGGCGACCAATCTTGTTTTGTGTGACGGCCCGGCGGATGCCCGGCTGATGTTTATCGGTGAAGCACCGGGTGCCGACGAGGACCGGCAGGGTGTGCCCTTTGTTGGTCCCAGCGGGCAGATGCTGAACGCCATTCTGGCCAGTGTCGGGCTGGCGCGCGAGGAGGTGATGATTTCCAACACCGTGTTCTGGCGGCCGCCCGGCAACCGCACGCCGACCGGCCAGGAAGCCGCCGTCTGCAAGCCGTTCATCGAGCGGCTGGTGGAACTGGTCGATCCTGAAATCCTCGTCTGCGTCGGCGCGCCGGCGGCACACACGATGCTGGGCGAGACCCAGGGTATCGGCCGTCTGCGCGGCAAATGGTTCAGTTTCCAGACCCCAAGGCTGTCGCATCCGCTCGCCGCCACGGCAATTTTCCATCCGGCTTATCTGCTGCGCACACCGATCAAGAAGCGCGATGTGTGGGCCGATATCCGCATGATCCGGGCCAGGCTCGACGGCGGTTGAGTCGTCTCAGCGGAACCAGAGCGTTGTCATTGGCACATACGAGACAATCGTCAGCACGATAAACATGACGAGAATGAACCACTTGTTGTACTGCATGATTTCGTTGAGCTTGACCCCGGTTACGGAACATACCGTCAGCACAATCGACGCCACCGGCGGTGTCTGCTGGCCGATGCCGAGGTTGAGGCAGACGATAATCCCGAAGTGCACCGGGTCGATGCCGATCTGCTGCGCCAGTGGTAACAGGATTGGCACGACGATGATGATCGCCGCCGTCGCGTGCAAAATCATGCCGAGCGCGATCAATAAAAGATTGATCAGCAACAGCATCAGGGCCGCGCTATCCGTCAGACTGCCAAGCCCCGCCGCAAGTTGTTGAGGGATCTGCTCGTTGGCCAGGACTTGTCCGAGAATGGCCGAGCCTGCAACCAGCATCATCACCACGGATGCCTGCTTCGCTGTGATCACAAAGACGTCGTAGAGTTTCCTGAGGGTCAGGTCTCTGCTGATCGCCGCGCCGAAGGCAAAGGCTATAAAGACACCGATGCCAGACGCTTCGGTCGGCGTGAAGTATCCCAGGATCAAGCCGCCAATGACCAGCACCGGGATCAATAAGGGTACCAGCGCGCGTTTGAATGCCACACCAAGGCGAACCACACTGAATTCGCTGTCGACCGGATAATTGCCCTTCCGTGCGAAAATATAGTTGGCGATCATGAACGCGCCGCCAAGAATAAGACCCGGCACGATTCCGGCGATGAACAAATCGCGAATCGACGTGTTTGTTGTGACGCCGTAAAGCACGGCCGGGATCGACGGCGGAATGATAATGCCGAGGGTTGCCGACGACGCTGTGATGGCCGCAGCGAACGCGCGCGGATAACCCTGCTTCTCCATTTCGGGAACGAAGATTTTACTGACCGCGGCTGCATCGGCAACGCCAGAGCCGCTCATTTCTGCCATGAACATGCTGGTCAGCACGTTTACCTGGCTCAGTCCGCCGCGGAGCCATCCGACCAGAGCGCTGGCGAACTGGATCAGCCGCTCGGCGATTGATGTCGCTGACATCAGTTCGCCCATCAGGATAAACATGGGTATGGCCAGCAACGGGAAACTGTTCATTCCCGAGAACATCTGTACCGGGATCGTCAGCAATGGAATATCGCTGAACCACATCGACGCCGTAGCCGTAATCATAATGCCGAAGCCGACCGGAAGCCCCACAGCCAGCAAGAGCAAAAGCAGCCCGACGATAAAGGCGGTCATTAATTCTGTTCCTCTGTGCGCTCTGTCCAGCGCCCGTATACCCGAACGATGAGCGCCACCATCATGGCACCGCAACAAATCGGGATCGCGGCCATAAAGGCACCTTTTGGCACAGGCAACGTTTCAAGCGATGTGCCGCCAACGATGGAAATTGCTTTATAGGACAAGCCAATCATAAGGGCGAAAAAACCAAAAAGAATAATGTCGTTGATTGTCAGGACGACTTTGCGCACCGGGGCCGGGAACCGGTCGACCAGCAGATCGAAAGAGATATGTCCGTTTGCTCGTGCCGCCAGATAGGCACCGGCGAAACTCGTCCAGACAAGGAGATTGCCGCTCATTTCTTCCGGCCATGGCAACGAGGCACCGACGACAGAACGGAAGAAAACGGACAGGCATGTGACAACTGCCGTCACCACGATCATCGTCGCGGCGACGGCGGTCATCGTTTTATCGAGGATGCGGATAAGCAGCATCTTGGCCACCGTTCAAGTGGTGGAAGACGAGGGTTACCTGGCAGCCTTGATGAGGTTCAGCCAATCGTTGCCGAACCGCGAGGTGTAGGTTTCATAGACCGACTTCGCCTTTTCCTGGAACGGTGCCGGGTCAACGTCGTTCACCTCAATTTCGGCCTTCATTTTCGCCAGGAAGTCGTTTTCCATCTCTGCAGCCTGCTGGAAGGCTTCGCCGGACATTTCGGTCGCGGTATCAAGAAAGGTCTTCTTTTCCGCATCAGAGAGCGAACCCCAGAACGCCTTGGAAACGATCAGGAACGAAGGTGAATAGGTGTGATTGGTCAAGCTGATGTACTTGTTGATTTCGTACAGCTTGGCACCATAAAAGCCGTAGAGTGCGGCTTCGGCACCATCAACCACGCCCTGCTGAATGGCAGTGAAGGTTTCCTGCCAGGCGACCGGCACCGGATCGGCACCCATCGCCGAGAAACCGTCGCGTTTGAACTTTGAACCGGTAACGCGAATCTTCAGCCCGGCCATATCAGCGGGCGTCTTGATCGGGTGCTTTTGATTGATGACATGGCGGAAGCCGTTCTCGAAGATGCCCAGGACGATGAAGCCCTGTCCTTCCTCAATCTGATTGATGACTTCTTTGCCGAACTGACCGCCTACAGCGTTGGTGAGGTGTTTGCGGTCATCAAACAACCAAGGCAAATCGAAGATCCCGAGCTTGTCGTCGAGCTTGAGAACACCCGACGCAACCATCGCCATCTCAAGCGAGCCGAGCTTGATGTTATCGATAAGCGCGGGCTCCTTGCCAAGCTGGCCGTTCGGGAAAAATTTGAAATCGAACTTCCCCGGAAACTTGGCGCTGATCTTTTCAACGAAAAGCTGGGAGTTGGCATAAAGTGGCGATGCAGCCGAAACGTGACTGGCGATCCGAACCTCTTTGGCATCCACATCGACCGTTGCGCTCATGAGAAGGGCGGCACCGCCGACGAGACTTGCAAGAATTTTTTTCATGTGAGTCAGTGTCCTCTTTGTTTCTATTTTTGACTGCTGAGGTTGGCGAAAATAGCAGCGTAACGCCATTAACCTCAACGCTGGGCGGCACAATAACTATCCAGCGGATGTATGTCACGGTCAGTGTCCAATTAATTTTAAGTACATCGGTTTCATGTACTAGCGAGGCGATCTGATTGCTCTGTGTGAGTAAACCGTGGCCTGTCGGCTTTGCGGTTGCTCCCGGGCGGGGCCTATTTCCCAAGCACGATCAGCACCACCGACGTCACCACAATCAGCACCGCTGCGGCGATCTTGAGGCTTAATTGCTCACGCTTGAAGACGATGATGCTGAGCAGCATGGAAAACACCGGCGAGACGGCGATGATCGGCACCACGGTAATCATCGAGCCGTGCATCAGGGCCGTGTTCAGAAAAAAGATCGCACTGCCGAACATCAGACCCGCGGTCATGAACCAGCGGGGGCCATGTTCCCTGATGTCAATTTTCGGGCGGCCACCGCCCTTCATCACGTGCAAGGTGCTGGTCAGCAGAAACGATACCGTGAAGCCGACCAGACTGGCGAAATACGGGTCCGGAATATAGACCGTGCCGATCTTGATGAAGCCGTGCGCGCCGGCGCGGATCATGGCGGCAAGGACCGGCAACGCCAGCGCCCACAGCGGAAAACTCGCCGGGATTTTCCTGTTGCGGCGGCTCAGGATCAATACGGCGCCGATTATGCCTGCCGTGCCGCACGCGATCTGCCAGCTCAGCATTTCATCGAGTATGATAATACCGAAAGCAGCCGCGAACAGGGGTGATGTGGAACTCAACGTTGCCGTCAGGGTCGGTCCGATATGGCGGATCGCGGCGACCGACAGGTTGGCCGACAGCGCCGGTCGGACAAAGCCGATGGCGATGAAAATCAGCACGGCAGGATGCAGGAAAAGGGCGGGGTTCAACAGCAGCGGTGCCGCCAGCCAGTAAAACGCGGCGCTGGTGCCGATGGTCAGCATGGTGCCGGTACGGGGATCAACCGTTTGCAGGCCGAGATTCTGAACCTGGCCGCCGAGCGCGAACAGGAATGCCGAAATCAGGGCCAGCCCGAAGGGCGGAATATAAATGATCACCCCGAAGGGCGGAATATCAATGATCACTGCGCGCCCCTGAAGTATATCTGATGAATCTTCTGAAGAATTATTCCGCCGCGTGTGCGGTGCATGGATGACGCCGCTTGGCGATTTTGCACAGATCGGGCATGCTCCGTAAAGCAGCCCGGCGTTTGCTCTTCAGCGCACGCGGGCCTGGAAAAAGGAACGCCACCATGTCAGACACACGTACCGCCCTGATCGTCGGTGCCGGCTCGGGGCTCAGCGCCGCGCTTGCCAGAAAAGCCAGATCGGAAGGCCTGACGCCACTGCTGGCGGCACGCGACATCGACAAGCTGGCCCCCCTGCTGGCCGAGGTCGGCGGCCATGCCAGAACCTGCGATGCATCCGACCCGGCGTCGGTGGCGGCGTTGTTCGACTGGGTGGCATCAACGCACGGCGTGCCGGAACTGGTCATCTATAATGCATCAAACCGGGTGCGTGGTCCGATTGCCGAGATCGATCCGGAAGCCGTCCGCACCGCCATCATGATCACCGCCTATGGTGGCTTTCTGGTTGGCCAGGCCGCGGTCCGCCTGATGCTGCCCCGGGGGTCGGGCACCATCCTGTTCACGGGTGCGTCGGCCAGCGTCAAGGGCTACGTCCATTCATCGGCGTTCGCCATGGGCAAGTTCGCGCTCAGGGGCCTGGCCCAGAGCATGGCCCGCGAACTGTCGCCGAAAGGCCTGCATATCGGCCATTTCGTGATCGACGGCGGGATCGGTGAAAGCGCGGATCCCGAGGCACCCGACAAACTGCATCCCGATCACATCGCCGATACGTATTTTCATGTGCACAACCAGACGCGCTCGGCATGGACTTGGGAGGTTGAGCTGCGCCCGTTCGTCGAGAAATTCTGACGCCGCCGAAATGACCGAGGTCAGGCCGAAAGGGCTCCTGACCCTATTTCTTGCGACGATTCCCGGGATCGGGTATAGACTGACGCAGAGGGATTGAAGGGTTTCGTCCATTGGTCATGACGAGGAACGGTTTCAGACTGGCGCGTGTTCTGGCGGCGCTAACAGCAGGGATTCTGATCGGAATCCTGGGCCTTGGCGCACCGTCCGTGGCGCAATCCGCCATTCCGGGTGCCGATCAGCACGCAGCAGGCCTGCCTGCCGTCATCAGCGACGACGATATTCGTCTTTACCAGCGCATTTTCGAGGTTCAGGAAGCGGGTGACTGGGGCACCGCCGATACCCTGATCGCACGGCTTGAAAACGATGTGCTGCTCGGCCATGTCCTGTACCAGCGCTATATGCATCCGACCAGATACCGCTCCAGATACAAGGAGTTGAAGGACTGGATGGCGGCCTATGCCGATCTGCCGGGGGCCCAGACCATCTATGATCTGGCGCTCCGCCGCCGGCCTGCGAACTGGCGTATGCCGGATGCGCCGGTACAGCTCAAGGCGAGCGGTGCCGTACAGGCGCGGACCTCGATCAGCCGTATCAATATTCCCGGCAAAAATCTTTCCGCCGCTGAACGCCGCAGCGCCCGCGCCATTGTCGCCAGCATCAAGCGCGCGCTCCGGCGCGGCCAGACCCTGACGGCGAAGCGGATCATCAGCGACGACAAGACAGAAAAGCTGCTGTCGGCTGCCGAATACGACGAGGCCCGTGTCGGTCTGGCCAAGGGATATTTCATTGATGGCCGTGACGACTGGGCGCTTGAATGGGCATTGCCGGCGCTCAAGCGCTCGGGCCGCTATCTGCCGGAAGGTCACTGGACCTCCGGTCTGGTTTTGTGGCGGGCGGAAAAGTACGCC
>JBBDOA010000175.1:0-10705 GCA_040877275.1 Rhodospirillales bacterium
CTGTCTCCGCGTCGAGAAAACATTATGCACCGAACTTTAGATTCGGGTGACTAGACATTGTGCACATCAAATTATTTCGGTGTTAATGTGATAGTGCCTTTAACGGCATACATTGGAAGAGGAGCCCTAATCAATGGCACGGATTGCAATCGGCGGATTTTTGCACGAGACGAACTGTTTCGTGCCGATGCCGACGGATTACGCATATTACGCAAGGGGCGGGGAATTTCCGCCGCTGGCGCGACGCGATGAGGTCATCGAGCGGACGACGGGCGGGTCTTTCGGCATGTCGGGATTCCTTGATGCCATCGACAGCAGCCATGAACTGGTGCCGCTGATCTGGGGACACGCCGGTGCCGGCGGTTACGTCACCGACGACGCTTTCGAGCGTATTGTTGGGGAATTGGTCGGGATGCTGTCCCTGGAAATGCCCGTCGACGCGGTCTATCTGGATTTGCACGGTGCCATGTGCTCGGAAACATTTCCGGATGCCGAGGGCGAACTGCTGCGCCGGGTCCGCGCCGTTGTCGGCCCTGCCGTGCCGGTGGTTATCACGCTCGACTATCACGTCAATATCACCGAACAGATGGTCAAATATTGCGACGGCATGGCCATCTATCTGACCTACCCGCATATCGACCGCCAGCATACGGGCGGCCGGTCGGCAAAAATTCTGATGCGGATTCTGCAAGAGGGGAGTCCTTCAGGCAAGGCGATCCGCCGGATACCGTTTCTGCTGCCATTGAACTTTCAGTGCACCCTGATCGAACCGACCAAAGCGATCATTGAGGCGTCGGTGGCGGGTGAAGGCGGTGCGGTCCTTAACCTCTGTTATGGTGCCGGATTTCCGCCCTCAGACCTGGCGGAATGCGGGCCCGCCGTGGTCTGTCATGCCTATAGTCAGGAGGCGGCGGACGCGGCGGCTGATGAGCTTGCCGCCATGGTCAACGCCCGCGAGGCGGAGTTTGCCGAACCGCTGCTGGATGCCGACACTGCGGTCAGTCAGGCGATGCAGATTGCCGCCAGCGCCGGAAAACCGGTGGTCCTGGCCGATACCCAGGACAATCCCGGCTGCGGCGGCACCTGCGACACCACCGGGCTTCTGGAAGCCTTGCACCGCCACGGTGCCGATGGTGTTGCCATGTGCGTGATGTGGGATCCTGATGCTGCCGAGGCCGCGCACGCGGCGGGCATCGGTGCCGAGGTAACGCTCGCCCTTGGCGGCAAACACGAAATCCCCGGTGACAAGCCGTTCCAGGGGACGTTCACGGTCGCCGCCTTGAGTGATGGACAGTTTACGACCACGGGCCGAAGCATCCCCGGGCGCAAGATCAACCTCGGGCCGACGGCGGTATTACGCATCGGTGGGATTTCAGTCGTCGTCGCATCGCGGCGGATGCAGGCCTATGATCAGGATATTTTCAAGCATATCGGGATCGATCCGACGAAACAGAAGATACTGGCGCTGAAAAGCACGTGCCATTTTCGCGCCGACTTCGACCCCATTGCCGAGAAAACACTGATCGTGCTGACGCCCGGCGCGCATATCGTCGATCCGCGGGTTTACCCCTACAAGTATCTTCGCCAAGGCGTCAGGCTGGTACCGGAAGGGCCAGAATTTATCCCGGCGCGGGGTGATGTCATTGGGACGGCTTAAAGTTAGTGGAACGGCAGTGTCATGTCAGTTTTTATGTGTATGTGACCTAATGTACTGAGTTGTGCACCGTGGTTGGACGCCGACAGCCGACTAAGTAAGAATTCAGCCGTCGGCCAGAGTAGTAGTCGCACACTATCGCACTGGAAGCTACTTGAAATCAACGAAGTCTCTGGAAACGCGGAAAAACTCCTTGATGCTCTTCGTGTTCTTGCGACTTTTCAGACAAGCCACATGTTCTTCGATCCGCAATGTTGGATCATTTATCTCCAATGCGACGAGCCGATCGTCCCCTTTGGGAAACTCTACTTCGCTCATGACCGAAATTCCCATCCCTGATGCAACGGCCTCCCGACTTGCCTCACTGCTGTCCATTTCAATCATATTACGCGGCTGTATGTTTTCGCGTTTGAGGCTTTTCAAGAGCAGCCGGCGTGTGAGTGATGTCGGTTCGCGAATTATCAATAACTCGTCCGAAAAATCTGCAATATCCATAGATTTCTGCCCGGCCAGCTTGTGTGACCTCGGGACGTAGGCCACCAGTGAATAACGTATCAGCCGCTCAGTGAAGAGTTGTGCGTTTGGGGTGTTCTCTGTCGCAACGATCGCCACATCGCTTTCGTAACTGAGAAGACCCTGAGTAACATTTTTCGCATTTCCAGTGGTCAGTGTGACGTTGATATTTGGATGAAGGTCCATGAAACGTTTCAGAACGGGAAGTACATGTTTTGGGCCATCCGCACCGATCTTCAATCTGCCCGCATGCAGCTTTCGACTCTTGTCCAGCAGAACATCGATCTGCTCCTGTCGATCAAACAAATCCCGACAATGCCGCATCAGTTCTTCACCAACATCGGTGGGGATGACGTTTCGGCCGCGCCGGTCCAGCAGTCGGACGTCATAAGTCTCTTCTAATGCTTTCACCTGACTGGAAAGGGTCGATTGAGTGACGTTCAGCACATTCGCTGCCCGGGTGAAGCTTCCCTCGCTGGCGACAGCATAATACGCCCGCAGATATATAAAGTTCATGGTTCAGTCGATTTCGATGTATTGATGGTATCAATAATAAATGTTCAAAATACAGATTAGACAGATAATATGCGCTTTGCAACACTACGCTCGGCATGATGCCATTGCTTGAAACAAGAAGAGATTGGGGACGGCTAATGAAATACAATCTGATTAAGAAATTTGTCGCGACGGCAGCCGTCGCATTGACGGGGTGGGCAGCTACGGCCGATGCCGATACGCAGCTCTCCGTTTATACGGCGTTCGAAAGTGATGACCTGGCCGCGTACAAACAGGCGTTTGAGAATAAACATCCGGATATCAAGATTAATTGGATCCGGGACTCCACGGGCGTCGTAACGGCAAAAATGCTGGCAGAGAAGGACAACCCGCGTGCGGATGCCGTATGGGGCCTGGCTGTAACAAGCGTTGATTTTCTGAAGGCCAAGGGCGTTTTACTGCCCAACATGCCTGAAAGCGCCAGTAAACTTGGAGCCAAGTTTCTCGACGGCGGCCCAAATCCTACCTGGTTCGGCACCTCCGGCTGGGTCAGTGCCATTATCTACAACAAGGTCGAGGGTGCAAAAAAAGGCGTTCCGAAGCCGGAAAACTGGGATGATCTGATCAAGCCGACCTACAAGGGACAACTCATCATGCCGCATCCTGCGTCGTCAGGAACCGGGTTCATGTTCGTATCCGCCTGGCTGCAGGCTTGGGGCGAAGAGAAAGGGTGGGCGTATATGGATAAGCTCCATGAGAACATGAGCAGATATACCCATTCCGGAAGTGCACCTGCAGTACTCACGGGTCGCGGCGAGATCATCGTCGGCTTGTCGTTCGAACTCCGAGGTTCCCGGCTGATTGAGCAAGGAGCGCCAATCGAAATTATCATGCCTAAGGAAGCACTTGGTTGGGAAATGAATGTATTTTCCGCCGTGGCAGGCACCAAGAAGTTGGATGCCGTAAAAACGCTGGCCGAATGGGCCGCATCAGAAGATGCGATGCGTATCTATGGCAATAAGCGGGCTGTCATCGCGATGCCAAAGTATGGTAGCAAGCTGACGGGCGTGCCGGAAGACGTAACGGACCGGATCATGAAACAGGACTTCGCCTGGGCGGCCGAGAATCGTGAACGCATTCTCAAAGAATGGGAAAGCCGTTATGGCAGCAAGGCCGACCCAAAGTAAAATGATCTGAAACCAGGATAGTGAAGCAACCATGTGCCGGCTGCGTTCGACCGAGAGCGCAGCCGGTTACAGTTTCATGTATTTATTGAGAATATCACAGCCAATTAAAGGGCAATCCCGGTCATGAATGTAACGGATAATGCAAGCGTCAAGTCCGCAAGATTTACGTTGCAGCCTTCATCTCTGCTTCTATTCGCACTGATCGTATTTCTGATCGTGTTTATGCTGTTGCCGCTTTTAACGATCTTTGCCGAGAGCCTGAAAGATCAAGCCGGATTCTTTATCGGCGTTCAGAATTATATCGAATTTTTTACCGAGTATGCTGCACTCCATATCGTCTCGAACACACTGACGATTGCCGTTGTCAGCACGTGCATCACCGTGGTGCTGGCCTATGGATTCGCCTTGTGCCTTTCCCATACGTCGGTTCGATTTAAAACATTCTTCAGAAGTATTGCGCTTATCCCGTTGTTAACGCCATCCCTGCTGTCGGCCATGGCATTGACCCAATTATTTGGTACGCAGGGATACCTGAACAACCTGATGATGGGGCACTCGATATACGGTCCGATCGGCATAGTGATCGGCATGACGATCGCTCATTTTCCGCACGTATTCATTATTCTGAGTACGGCCATCAACCTGTCGGACAGCAGATTGTATGAGGCTGCCACCGCATTAAAAGCAGACAGATACAAGACGTTCTTGACTGTTACCCTGCCGGGGACGAAGTACGGCCTGGTCAGCGCTTCAATTGTCTCATTCACACTCTGCGTCACGGATTTTGGCATCCCGAAGGTGATCGGCGGGCAGTATGCCATGCTTGCCACTGAGATTTACAAACAGGTGGTCGGACAACAGAACTTCACCATTGGCGCAGTCATAAGCATGGTACTGCTCGTGCCTGCGGTAGTTGCGTTTTTTATCGACCGTCACGTCCGGAAGCGACAGTCGGTTGTCCTGACTGCCAAGTCCGTGCCGTTTTCTCCGGACATTCAGCGGAGCCGTGATCTGGTTGCATTCGGCTTTTGCTCGGTGATCGCTCTCGTAATGGTCTCGATCATTGCAATTCCCGCCTATGCCTCATTCATCAAGTTCTGGCCTTACGATATGGGCTTTACGTTGCGGAATTACGAATTCCACAGATTCTCCGGCGGTGGATGGGAGGCCTATTTTAATTCAATAAAGATGGCGTTACTTACAGCAACGATCGGCACACCTGTTATCGCCGGTGGTGCATACCTGGCTGAAAAATCGAATGCACCGAAATGGTTAAGGAATGCCTATCAATCTGTGGCATTGCTCCCTCTCGCCGTACCGGGGTTGGTGCTGGGACTCTCGACACTCCTGTTCATTAATAATCCGAATAATCCACTGACATATTTATACGGCTCAATGACAATCTTGGTCGTTACGACTTTGGTCCATTATTTTACGGTCAGCCATTTCACCGCTGTTACGGCATTGCGACAATTAGATAGCGAGTTCGAGCTGGTTTCTGATTCTCTGAAAGCACCACGATCAAAGGTATTAATGAAAGTGACGTTGCCGTTGTGTGTACCGGCGTTGCTCGATATTTGGATCTACTTGTTCCTGAATGCAATGACGACGGTTTCTGCTGCTGTATTCCTGTACAGCCATAACACATCGCTAGCATCGATTGCGGTTATCAATATGGATGACGCAGGAGAGTATGCTGCGGCAGCAGCCATGGCCGTCGTGATTGTTGCAACGTGCATCGGTGCTCGACTTATACAACTGGCTGCGAGCGCGTTTGTGTCCAAGAGAACGCAACAATGGCGGGCTGGTTAATGTCGGACTCTGTAGCGTTTCCCGGTCTTGGACAAAAACCGCATGTCACCGTTGTCGGGGCGGGAATCGTTGGTGTGTGCTGCGCGATTAATCTTATCCGTGAAGGGTTCTCCGTCACAATAATAGATAAGGAAGGTGTGGCGTCTGGAGCGTCCTCGGGTAATGCGGGGGCTATCAGCCCCGGAAGTTGCATACCGTTATCGGAGCCAGGAGGTTTCAAGAAGGTCCCGAAATGGCTGTTTCACCAAGATGGTCCATTGGTTATTCAGCCGACATACGCACTGCAAGTGTTGCCGTGGCTAATCCGTTTCTTGAAAGCGGGAACGCGAAAACAGTTCGAGCACGCCAGCACGGCGTTGCATCGATTGCATTCACTGACATACGAGTGCTACCGGCCTATTTTGAAGTTCGCGAATGCGGAGCATCTTATCCGTAAGACAGGAGCATTGACCGCATACGAAACGGCTGCGGCATTCGAGTCATCGAAAAGCGGCTGGGCACTGCGTGCCAGCCATGGTGTTACCTACGAGGTATTGGATTCTGCTGATATTCGAGAACTGGTTCCAGCTCTAGGCGAGGGTATTCGGCATGCCGTGTTGCAACCTGATCATGGTTACGTGATTGACCCGCATACCCTTGTGACGACTTTGTTCGAGGCCGCATGCCGCAACGGAGCCAATTACCAGCCCGGGAATATTGTCGGAATTGGGGAGCATAACGGACACATATGCGTGAAATTCGAATCAGGGGAAACGCTTCATTCAAATTATGTGGTTGTCGCTGCGGGTGCGGCGTCCGCGGAATTACTCAAAACAATCCAGTTAAAAGTTCCGCTGGAACGCCAAAGGGGCTATCACCTACATCTACCTGACGCACAAATTCAACTGCCGCTACCGGTATCTTTTGCAATTGGTAAATTCTATGCGACGCCGATGCAAACTGGAGTCCGATTAGCGGGCACAGTCGAGTTCGCACGGAAATCGGCGCCGCCGAACTACGCAAGAGCCGATGCTCTGGCCCGGCTCGCGTCGCGCTGGCTGCCCGGATTAAAGACAGAAGGCGCATCTCGTTGGATGGGCAACCGTCCATGCACGCCTGACTCGTTGCCTGTTATCGGCGCGGCACCACAAAACCCAAAAATCCTTTTTGCCTTCGGTCACGGTCACAACGGGATGACAAGTGCTTCGACGACATCACGTATCATCGCGGATCTGGCTGCTAACCGCCCACCATGTGTTGATATCTCACCGTATCAGATAGACAGGTTTTTGTAGGAGTTAACAGATGCAGACTGTAATCGATGAAGCACAAGTTGTTGTTGTTGGCGGCGGCATCATTGGTGCGTCAGTGGCCTACCATCTGACAAAAGCGGGCATCAACGACGTCTTGGTCATCGAAAGGAACGAGCTGGCAAGCGGCGCGTCGGCGCGTTCGGCAGGGTGCCTTATTCACACTCGCTCTGACGCCAGCACAATCAAAATGATTCAGCGAACGCGTGCCGCGGTGCAGGAAATGGAGGAAGCCCTGGCTGAACCACTCTATCTGCATCAACGCGGCAGTATCCGGGCTGTTTTCAGTGAAGCCCGAGCCAAAGAACTCATCGCTATGGAAAAGGTCATGAAGGCTACCAGGCTCCAGGCTCGGGAAATTGATCGTTATGAAGCGGCTGAAATGGTGCCATGGCTTGAACTGGACGGGGCCACGCGGGCCCTATTCGTGCCCGAAGACGGATATGCCGATGGGGCGTTGCTGACATCAGCCTATTCAAGGGCATCGAAGCAACATGGTGCCCGATACCGGCGAGGCATGAATGTTACCAAATTGCTGCATGACGACAACGTCATCACAGGTGTTCTCACAGATGATGGTGTGATCAGTAGTCAATGGGTCGTCGTCGCGTGCGGTGTCTGGAATGTCGCACTTGCAAACACTTTGGGAATCGGCTTCGCCGGTGCGCCCACCAGAAGTCACTATTGGATTACTGCGCCTGACGGTAGTGGTGATCCGAGTCAGCCCAACATTCAACTGCCGGATATGCGTGCATATTTACGCAGTGAGGTTGGCGGGGTGCTTGTGGGTCTGCAGGAACCGCAAACGCGAACTTATCACCCGATGACACTAGAGAATGACATGGCGGACATGGTGCTGGAAGAAGAAGAGCACGATCTCGAACTATTGTATGAACAAACTCGCGCTTTATGCGATGTCATTCCGAAAATTGATGAGTGGGGGTTTGCGCACCATATCGTTGGTTTATCGATGTATACGCCCGACGGAAAATTTGTCATCGGCCGCCCCGCAAATAGCTCTGGTCTTGTCGTAGCAGGTGGATGCTGTGGCTCGGGACTCGCGGCATCCGGCGGTTTTGGTCAGATTGTTGCAGGTATAGTCTCCGGCCAGCCATGCGACATAGACACGTCGATTTACGATCCCAACAGGTTCGGTCCGGTAGATCCGACGACCGAAGAGTTCCGGAACCGTTGTGCTGCCGCACGCTCAGGCAAGAGCCGTGGGAACATGAACGAAGACGCTGCGTGATGACATGTTGTTAGCCCGCCATTCCCCAAGTTTAGTAATATTCAGGAGTATACTATCGTGATCGACCAGATGCTTGCCAATCCCGAACCGGTCACTGATGCATCCGAAAGCTATCTTCAAGTCCGCAGATTATATAAGAAATTCGGTGCTTTTGAAGCTTTGAAAGACATTCACCTTGATATTGAAGAAGGTGAATTCGTGTGTTTTCTGGGGCCGTCAGGCTGTGGCAAGACCACCTTGTTACGCGCTATTGCCGGGCTCGATATGCAAACGAGCGGGCGCATTATACAGAACGGGGAAGATATTACTTTTCTACCGCCGACTGCACGAGATTACGGAATCGTGTTCCAGTCATATGCACTATTTCCAAACCTGACAATCCGGAAGAACATATCCTTCGGACTGGAGTGTATCGGGGCTTCCGGTCAGACGATTAAGAACCGCGTAGACGAATTGCTCGCGCTCGTCGGCTTGCCGGATCAGGGGCATAAATATCCTGCGCAATTGTCGGGGGGGCAGCAGCAACGTGTCGCACTGGCTCGTGCACTGGCGGTTTCTCCTGGATTGCTTCTGTTGGACGAACCTCTGTCGGCGCTCGATGCCAAGATCCGACTTCGCTTACGTCACGAGATCAAGGAACTGCAACGCCGTTTGGGTGTCACGACGATCATGGTGACACACGATCAAGAAGAAGCACTGGCGATGGCCGACCGTGTTGTTGTGATGGATAATGGTACGATTGAGCAGATCGGAAGCCCTTTGGAGGTCTATCGCCACCCAACCTCAATGTTCGTGGCGGATTTTATCGGCGAGACAAACAAATATCCTGTTCGTGTCGAGGATGAACGCACGGTATGGATCAAGGATCAACTTATCCGGTGCATGCCGCACAAATTTCCAAAAGATACAAACGCAATTGCCGTTATGCGTCCAAACGACATCATTCCGTATGGTGCCGACCTTGCTCGTGGCGACAATCCGGATACGGAGAATAGCTTTGATGTTAAGATCGAGAGCATGGAATTCCTCGGTAGCTTCTGGCGAGCGCACCTTAAGTTCTTGCACGGTGCAGAAGATTCGTTGGTAGCCGATTTTTCTATCAATGCGGAGCGTCGCCTCAGTCTGGCCGAGGGAAAAGAAATGACCATCGAAATCCCGGATAACCGTATCCTTATATTTCCCGTCTAGCCGGCTAACCTGGGTAAGATTGCTTATAACCCATCAACGGATGCCACGGCTTTGCTGGGCGAAATATGGCCTGCGCGGGAGTAGAGCTTGCAAATGACAGTCGATGCGTCCGTTCTTCTTCTCGTTCTTCTCGCCGCGATCATGCATGCGACTTGGAACGCTTTTGTGCGATCTGGTAGCGATACGCTGCTGTCATTATTTTTGGTTAAGGCGCTAACCATACCGATTGCCGTCGGTGTGTTATTTGTAACCGGACTGCCAGAAATTGAGAGCGCGCCTTACCTTGTCTTGTCAGCGGCAATCAACAGCGTTTACTTCTATTTTCTTACCAAAGCCTATAGTTCCGGGGATCTGAGTATCTGCTATCCCATCGCCCGCGGCGTAGCTCCCGTGGCCGTGCTGTTATTCTCAATGTTTGCACTCGGGGAAACGTTGCCTCTATCCGCATATGCCGGGGTTGCCGTCATCTCTGTCGGGATAATGGTGCTGGCAATGCGGCGAGACAAATCTCTTCCCCAACCGGCAGGCATAGGGTGGGCTCTGGCGGTTGGCCTCGCTATTGCTGGATATACCCTGACCGATGGTATAGGTGCTCGATTGTCGGGTAATCCAATTGGATACACGGCTGTACTCAATGTTTTGACTGGAGTTCTGTTATGCACTGCCGTCGTGTATTTGCGTGGCCGAAGTGTGGCGTTCGCGTCGTTTACGAACTGGAAAACAGGGATTATTGGCGGGGCACTGATGTTCGGTGCCTATGCATTGGTCGTGTATGCTTTGACACGAGCACCTGTTGCCAGTGTTGCAGCGCTTCGTGAAACCAGTGTCATCTTCGCCGCAATTATCGGCACTCTGGTTCTGAAGGAACCCTTGGGCCTCCGGCGCATCATCGCGTCCGTGTTTGTCGCAATAGGCGTCGCAATTCTGGTCTCCTTTCGCTGATTGCACGCTTGGAACTACATCAAGGTATTGTCCGTTCACTCATCAAAATGAAGGCACAGGCGCGAGGCGAATTGATCTGAGACCGATCTTCCCTCCAGTTTAGTGGAAAATCCTTGGGTTAATTGCTCTGCCCCTAAGCTTTGAATGACAAAACTCTATTCTTCCCGCTATTTCAAACTCTCGACCGTGATCAGCCGTTTGGCCGCAACAATGTCGCAAAGTGGCTAGAAGGCGTTATCAGACTAAATTGAACAGGTGCCTATAGGCGGTCACTCTCCGTGTTTAGGCTGCAAGCTGACGCCACTCGGCCAAGGCGGCGGCTCGGTCGTGCTTGAATTTTTCGCGGTGATTAAGGTGACGTTCGTGATTGAAGTGG
>JBBDOA010000176.1:0-10620 GCA_040877275.1 Rhodospirillales bacterium
TCCGCCAGATCAGTGCCGCAGAAGACATGGGATTCCGGGTTGGTCGAAGCATAAACCTCGGCGCATGGTGTCCCCGCAAGATTGCAGCTATACGGCTCAACAAACCGACCGTCACGATACATACAGCGGAGATTGACCTGATTACCTTCCTCGTTCAGTTCGCCGATGGCCGCGAGCGGGCAGTCCATGCCGATGGCAAGCGCCTTGATCGCCGTCTGCAGAAACACGTCCTGCGTACCGGCGGCAGCGGCAAGCATCGTCAACGCAGCCAGACGCGCCTCAGCTTTCGCCTCCAGCCCCGCAGGGCCGAAGTCAAAATTTTGAGCGTAATCCATATTTTTACGGAGGCTTAAGCCCCTCTCCCTCAAGCACCCTGTCAGCATAGACGAACCTGAGGAACATATGAAGTCAGTTCTTCACAAGTCATGGACCAGCACATGCCGCAGGGTCTGATGGTGCCGAACCCCGGTGGAATCATTCGATCTTGATGGATTGAGAAAAAATGGTGCCCAGGGACGGATTTGAACCGCCGACACCCGCATTTTCAGTGCGATGCTCTACCAACTGAGCTACCTGGGCACCGTGCCGCGCGAACGCGAGACAGGTCTTTCTAAGACAGGCGCTTATAGAAGATAAGCCGGGGCCTGTCCAGCGCCCCGGAGCGGGAAAATTCAAATGTTCAGGCGTTGAATTCGTCGTCCTCGTCGCCGGCCCCGGCTTCGCCCGGTGCCTCGCTGGTCGGCAGCCGGTATGCGCCGTCCAGCCAGCGTCCCAGATCAAGATCGGCACATCTTTTTGAGCAGAACGGCTTATAATCCAGCACCGCCGCCTTCTTGCAGATCGGGCATTTCCCGCCACGCAGCGGGATGATCTTTGCCTGCTGCGTGCCGCCTTGATCCGTACTCATTCTTAACCCTCAATCTCGACCGTTTCGATACCGGCTGTATTGGAAACCTCAACACGAATAACAAATCCGAGCGTCTCTTCAAGGGCTTTCCGCACCGTCGCCAGCGGACCGGCGAACTGGGCCGCCACATCCACATGTACTTTCAGGCTTGCCGCAGCACCCCCTTGGCGGTGAACCCTGGCCAGTGCCTGTAGTGCGACGGTTTCAGGTGTCGGGCTCCGGTGCGTTTCAAAAAACAATGCACCAAGCGACACCGACAGGCTGCGGCGGACGATATCGACGATCCCGAACGGGCTGAAATCGCCGACGCGCGGAGCGCCGGGATCATCGCGGAAGTCTGCCTTCAAAGCCGCCAGCACTTTCTTGCGGTTGCCGTCCAGGCGCATCTTCAGGAAATCGACGGCAATCAGCCCGCCGATACCGCGCAGACGCAACTGACGGGCAAGCGCAGCCGCCGCCTGCAGATTGGTCTCAAGCGCCAGACGCTCCTCGTCACCGGCGGCACCCCGCCCGGCATTGACGTCAATGGTGGTCATCGCCGGCGTTTCCGTGATGATCAACGTGCCGCCGCCCGGCATCGGCACAAGCGGAGACAACGCCGCCTCGAAAGCGTCCTCCAGTCCGGCGTCGGCAAAGGCCGCCGTCCGGGCTGCTGTGAGCAGCAGCGCCGGCTGCGACCCGTCCGGGGTTCCGGCCAGACCGTCTTTCAGTCTTGCCGCAAGCACGGCATCGTCGAGCAGGATGTCACGAATACCCGCCCCGCCATGCTGGGCGAGCAGCCGCTCGAGCAGACCCGGTGCCGGTGCGATCAGGAACGGGGCCGGGCGACCCTGCACATCGTCCTGCATCGATTGCCAGCGTTTGTTGAGAGCCTGCAATTCGTCCAGCACTTCAGCATCGGATCGCTTCGTCGCAGCGGTCCGGACAACCAGTCCGGCGGCGGAAACCTCAGTATCGGCAAACACAGCTTTCAGGCGCTGACGCTGCTCCTCGTCCCTGATTTTGCCCGATAAACCAAGCCCCGGCCTACCCGGTGTCAGCAGCAGTGCCCGACCGGCGATATCGATGGCGGTACCGAGCGCCGGTCCCTTTTCGCCGCCGGCATCGCGCATGATCTGCACCAGCACGCTCGCACCTTCGACGATGCGCTCTCCCCTGGCGTCCCTGTCTGTTGTCTTGAGATTGAGAAAACCATCGATGCCAAGGCCCAGATCAATGAAGGCAGCACCCAGGCTTGGTCTGACGGCGGCGACGCGCCCCAGATACAGCGCGCCGATTTGGCTGCGGTGCACTTCGCGTTCGACATGAAAAGCGATGGGTGTGTTTGTACTGTCGAGAACAGCGGCCCGAAGCTCCCCCGGGCGAGATTCGATGACCAGTCTGACGCCGCCGCTCAACGGCCCGAACCGACGTAGCCGAGCCCCTTGAGCACACCCGCGACCTCGCTCAGCGGCAGGCCGACGACGTTGCTGTAAGAGCCGTTGATCCTTGGCACGAACGCCGCGGCCCGGCCCTGAATGGCGTATCCCCCGGCCTTGCCCTGCCATTCGTCGCTATCGATATAGGCATCAATTTCCGGTACCGTCAGACGCCGGAAGACGACCTGCGTCATGACACTGCGGACCACCGTGCGACCGCCCGGTGCGATCACGCAAAAGCCGCCGATTACCCGGTGCCTGCGACCGGAAAGCCGGGACAGAAACTGTTTAGCCTGCGCCGCATCCCCGGGCTTGCCGAGCACCCGATGACCAAGTGCCACCACGGTATCAGCCGCCAGCACGTAAGCATCCGGGTGCACATCGGCAATGACCCGAGCCTTGGCCAATGCCAGCCGTTCGGCGAGCATGCGGGGCCGCTCGCGCGGTTCGGGTGTCTCGTCAATATCGGCGGGAACGATCCGTTCCGGCGTGATGCCGATCTGCGCCAGCAAAGCCACACGGCGCGGCGAAGCGGACGCCAATATGAGCCCGGCACTCATCATAAGCCCCGCGTCACGAAAATTGCGTCATCGGCGACGCTCCGGTTATTTGAAGCGGAAAGTAATCCGACCCTTGGTCAGGTCGTACGGCGTCATTTCGACGTTGACGCGATCCCCGGCGAGCACGCGAATACGGTGCTTGCGCATTTTCCCGGCCGTATGTGCCAGAATTTCATGTTCGTTGTCGAGTTTCACCCGGAACATCGCGTTCGGAAGCAATTCCATAACGGTGCCGGAAAACTCCAGGAGATCTTCTTTAGCCATTCTTTACCATGCCTGTATCCAAAATCGAGCAGACCATGCCCATATCGGTACGATTGGTCAAGTTTTCAATAAAACCCTGCATTCAGGTGTCAGCCTGCGATTGCAGCGGAAACCGCTGCTTGATCTTTTTCATCAACTGGTCGCGGACCGCCCTGTAGGCATCAAGCACCACTTCGCGGTCTTCGCTTTCGATCAGCGACGGGTCCATGGTGTTCCAGAACTCAACCTCACAGGCCATTACCCGCGTCAATTCGATGGCGCTGTGCTGGGCTTCCGGCGACAGGGAAATGACGATATCAAAATAATCGTCCTGCAGATCGTCAAACGTCTTGGCCCGATGGTGCGACAGATCAATGCCGATTTCGTCCATCACGGCGACCGCAAAGCCGTCGACCTCCCTGGCGCGGACACCGGCGGAATCGACAAAAATCTGGTGCCCGTGCAGGAATTTCATGATCGCTTCGGCCATTGGCGAGCGAACCGAATTCATTGTGCAGGAAAACAGGACAGCCGAGGGCAGATCGCTCATGCGGCCATCATCCACGGATATGCAGAACGCAGACCAGCGTGAACAGGCGGCGTGCCGTGTTCTCGTCAATCCGGACCTTGTCGGCGAGACGATCTTTCAGAATACCCGCGCCTTCGTTGTGCAGGCCCCGCCGGCCCATATCGATGGCCTCGATCTGTGAAGGGGTCGAACGCTTGATCGCCTCGAAGTAACTGTCGCAGATCATGAAATAGTCTTTGACGATACGCCTGAATGCACCGACCGGCAGATTGAAAGTAACCAGCTTCCTGTCGGCGATGGTTCTGACATCAAAGACGAGGCGGTTGTCTTCTATCGACAGGATGACGTTATACGGCCCGGGCGGCAGATCAGCCGGATCGAAATAATTGGCTTCCAGCAGATCGAAGATCGCCACCTTGCGTTCGTGGTCAACCTGCGCACTCAGCCGCACAACCGAGCGTTCATCCAGATAGATATTGGCAATGCATTGAGTGTCGCTCACGCAAACACCTCTAACCGGACGGAATATTCAGCCGGATCGACACGGACAGGGCATGCGCCGCCAACCCTTCGGCATCGGCAAGCGTTTTCGCGGCAGGTCCGATTCGCTGCAGACCTTCCGCATCGCAGCGGATCATCGATGTGCGTTTCATGAAGTCGAGAACGCCGAGCCCGCTCGAAAACCGGGCCGAGCGCGCTGTCGGCAGCACATGGTTCGGGCCGGCGACATAATCACCGATTGCCTCCGGTGCATAACGGCCAAGGAAGATTGCGCCCGCGTTGCGGATACCGGCAGCCAGCATTTCCGCATCATCGGCGGCGATCTCGAGGTGTTCCGGTGCCATGCGGTCAACCAGCGGCAAGGCGTCCTGCAAGGATGCAACCAGGATCACGGCGCCATAATTATTCCAGCTTTCCGTGGCTATCGCGGTCCTGGGCAAGGTTTTCAGATGGGCATCGACGGCGGCGATCACGGCATCAGCAAAGTCGGCGTCATCCGTGATCAGAACCGCCTGTGCCGCTGTGTCGTGTTCCGCCTGACTGAGCAAATCGGCGGCAATCCACGCCGGATCGTTTTTGCCGTCGGCCAGAACCAGTATTTCCGATGGTCCGGCAATCATGTCGATACCGACGGTGCCGAACACTTCGCGTTTGGCGGCGGCAACATAGGCATTGCCCGGGCCGACGATCTTGTCGACCGGCGCGATGGTTTCAGTACCATAAGCCAGCGCCCCGACCGCCTGCGCGCCGCCGATCCGGTAAACCTCGTCGACCCCGGCCAGTTCGGCCGCTGCCATGACCAGCGGATTGATGATGCCGTCCGGTGTTGGCACCACCATCACCAGACGGTCAACGCCGGCAACTTTGGCCGGCACCGCGTTCATCAGGACCGACGACGGGTAGGCCGCCGTCCCGCCCGGCACATAAAGTCCGGCGGCAGCAACGGCGGTCCAGCGGTAGCCGAGCCCGACCCCTTCAGCGTCGGTAAAATCCAGATCTTCCGGGCGTTGACGTTCGTGAAAGGCAACAATGCGCTGATAGGCGACACCTAATGCCGCCAGAACCGACGGATCACATTTGCCGCGGCTGGCAGCGATCTCCGCCTCCGAGACCCGGATTGTTTCCTGGCTCAGCGGAAAGCGGTCAAATTTGGTTGTATAATCGATCAGGGCCAGGTCGCCGCGCACCTTCACATCGGCCAGGATCGCCTTGACCGTATCGATGACATCGACTTCGGTTTCGCGTTTTTCGGACAGGAAGGCTTTGAACCGTGCTTCGAAATCCGTCTGGCGCTGATCAAGCCGCAACGGCATCGGTGGCCTCCCGGAAGCGCTGCACCCATTCTGAGATTTCATCGGCACGGGTTTTCCAGGCGGCACGGTTGACGCACAGTCTGGATGTTATCTCGCAGATCGTCTCGATCTCGACCAGACCATTGGCTTCCAGCGTCGCCCCGGTCGAGACCAGATCGACGATACGACGGCACAGCCCCAGCGTCGGTGCCAGTTCCATGGCCCCGTTCAGCTTGATGCATTCGGCCTGCACGCCGCGCGCTGCAAAGTGCTTGCGGGTCAGAACCGGATATTTGGTCGCAACCCGGACCGAAGACCAGGTGCGCGGATCATCCTCATCGGCAAGGTCGCGCGGCTCGGCCACCGACAAGCGGCAGTGCCCGACGTTCAGATCCAGCGGCGCATAGATTTCCGGATAATCGAACTCCATCAACACATCGTTGCCGGCAACACCCAGATGCGCCGCGCCGAAGGCAACGAAGGTCGCGACATCGAACGAGCGCACACGGATGATATCGATTTCCGGTTGATTGGTGGTGAAGCGAAGCTGCCGGGCGTCGCTGTCCTCGAACGCTGCTTCCGGCTCGATGCCGGCAGCACGGACCAACGGCATCACTTCCTTGAGGATGCGGCCCTTGGGCAGCGCCAGAACAATTTTTTCGTTTGCCGTCACAATTCCTGATCCCTTGTCATGGGCAGTGTTTCCGCCGGGTGGCGAAAACGAGGCATACTTAGAGGTTTTTGTCGTGAATTGCCAGTGTGGATGCGGTTATTAACGTCTTCTTCCACGATCATCCGGATTGTTTGCCGGGTTGCTAATCCGCCGGCAACCGTTTGATCAAAGCGCCGCAGGCCGCCAGCTTCTGCTCGATCCGCTCGTATCCCCGATCAAGATGATAGACCCGGTTGACGTCGGTGATCCCGTCTGCTGCCAGACCGGCCAGTACCAGCGACACCGAGGCCCTGAGATCGGTTGCCATCACCGGCGCACCCGACAGGCGTGGAACACCCCGGACAATGGCCGACGCGCCATGCACGTTGATGGAGGCTCCCATCCGCAGCAGTTCGGGCACATGCATGAAGCGATTCTCGAAAATCGATTCGGTGATCATCGAAGCGCCATCGGCGAGGCTGAGCAGCGCCATGAACTGTGCCTGCATATCGGTCGGAAAGCCGGGATAGGGTTCGGTCATCACATCGACGCCCGACAACCGGCCGTTCTGGCGGGTGATGCGGATGCCGGCATCGCTGCTGTTGATTTCTGCGCCGGCACGCTTCAAAAGCCCGAATACCGCCTCGTTGCTGGCCATTTTCGCGCCTTTCAGCATCACGTCGCCGCCAGTGATTGCGGCGGCTACCGCATACGTGCCGGTTTCGATCCGGTCGGGGACGATGGCGTGGGTTGCGCCCGAAAGCTCCCTGACACCCGTGATATGCAGGGTGTCGGTGCCGATCCCCGAAATTTCGGCACCCATTACCTGCAGGCATCTTGCAAGATCGGAGACTTCCGGCTCCCGGGCAGCGTTGGCAATGGTCGTCTCACCGTCGGCCAGCGCCGCTGCCATCATGATGTTTTCGGTCCCACCGACGGTGACCATCGGAAACAGGATTTGCGCGCCCTTCAGGCGGCCTTCGACGTGGGCGTTGATATAGCCGCCCGCGAGCTCGATCCGGGCCCCCATCTGTTCCAGCGCCTTGAGATGCAGATCAACCGGTCTGGTGCCGATAGCGCAACCGCCCGGCAAGCTGACCCGGGCCTTGCCGAAGCGGGTCAGCAGCGGCCCCAGAACCAGAACCGAGGCGCGCATTTTGCGGACAATATCATACGGTGCCGTGGTTTCCGTCACCGTGTCGCCCCTGATCGCGATACGGCGTGCAGCCGCATCAAGATCGATCCCGGCGCCAAGCTCCGCCAGCAACGTGGACATCGCCTGGATATCGGCAACGACCGGCAGATTCTCAAGGGTCAGGCAATGCGGCGTCAGGATCGAAGCCGCCATCAACGGCAAGGCCGCATTTTTGGCACCGCCGATCTCGATTTCGCCCTGTAACGGCTGGCCACCGGTTATCTGTATACGGTCCATCTGCCCCTCACATTCAGTCGTTCACGTGCCCGCGGCTTTTAGGTGACGGATCGTCGTCTGGCAAGCCGGTCCCCGGTATCAGCCCATGATGTGGCGGGAATATGGCGAATTTCCTTATTTTGCAGCTTTTTCTCTGGCCTGCAGTTGCTGCTTTCTGCGTCTCAGATTTTCGCGCAAAGCTTTGGCTTCACGGTCATGGCGCTGCTGCTTGCGGTGTGGCTCGGTTGCCGATTTTTCAAGCTTCGGCGGCTCTTTGGATTGCGTCATTTCCGATCTTTCCTGCGATGTTTCTATGGCCTTGCCTCATGGATAACCCTGTGGCATGTTCCGCCGCACTTCACGAGCCTGACCGGCTCCGAGGTAAGCATACTGCGGGTTCAGGAACACCTGAACAAATATTGGTGAGCGGGTTGTAGCCTTTTACAGGTTTCGGGTCATCAGCCGATTGCAAATATACGCTGCCGTAGCTCAGGGGTAGAGCACCCCCTTGGTAAGGGGGAGGTCCAGAGTTCAAATCTCTGCGGCAGCACCATTATTTTTCCTGGGATTTCTGCGGGTTTGGCGGGCGGTATCGTCGCTCGGCACGTAACTGCGGCTGACATGTATTGTATTGGTTTGATCCAGGTACAAGCCCACTCAGTCATGGGACTCCTTGTCGATCTGCGCGTCGGGGATGATTGTGGTGTAAACTTTGCCACCCCACTTCAAAAGCCCGAATACCGGGACTTTCCCGGCAGCGCCACGACCCCGACGGCCCTTGCGCATCGGCCCCATTTTAATTTCAGCGGCATCTTGCAGCAAAACCCTCCAATACCCAATTCTGCGCTGAAGGCGGATCAGCCGCCTGCGAAGGAGATTGTTGTGGACTACCTCTATCTTGTCGGCGGATTGATCGGTCTGTTTTTCGGTGGCGAAGCCCTCGTGCGTGGCAGCGTCGGCATTGCCCGCCGCATGGCGATCCCGCCACTGCTGATAGGGTTGACCGTGGTTGGATTCGGCACCTCGACACCCGAGCTTCTGGTGTCGGTCGATGCGGCCTTGCATGGCGTACCCGATATTGCGCTCGGCAACATTGTCGGCTCCAACATTGCCAACATCCTCCTGATCATCGGCCTGTCCGCGCTGGTCTGGCCGATCAAGGTCATGGGAGCGACCTTGCGCCGCGACACGGCCGTGATGATGGCGGCGGCGCTTGTGCTGGTTCCGATATTCGCCATGGCGCAGATGGGGCGCATCTCTGGATTGGTGCTGGTGGCCGGTTTGGCCGCATATCTGGTCTGGGCCTACCGGCAACCGGGCGAGGCGGAGGCCGAGGAGGTCGGTGTGCTCGCACCAGCCTCCGCGCTCGTATCGACCCTGTGGATCATCGGAGGTCTGGTCGCGTTGATGGTGGGCGCAAGGTTGCTTGTCGATGGCGCGGTGAGCATCGCGCGAGATTATGGTATCTCGGAGGCATTCATCGGCCTGACCATCGTTGCCGTCGGAACATCGCTGCCGGAATTGGCAACTTCATTGATCGCCGCTTTCCGTCGCCAGTCGGAGATTGCCATCGGCAATATCGTCGGCTCGAACATCTTCAACGTGCTCGGCATTCTCGGCGTGACCGCACTGATCGCCCCGATTCCAGTGGCATCGCGGTATCTGACCTTCGATCTGCCGGTCATGATCGCCGTCTCGCTCGTCCTCACCGTGCTGCTGCTGACCCGTCCTGTGATCGGGCGCGGGATTGGTGTGGCGATGCTGGTTGGCTACGTGGCCTATGTCTGGGCAGCCCAAGGATGACACGCGCGTCCAGCACGGGGAGTCAGGACAGCACGCGATGAGCGCACGCGCTATTTCCTGAACATACCGACGGATGGTGAGGATCAAGGCCGGGGCAAATGATCCAACGAAATGAAGCAAAGACCATCCACTTCGTGAAAAGCAAGATGTGCAGGGTTATTACCCTCCTTTACTCAGGATGTTGCGCACCCTTCGGAAAGGGGGCATGCCGCCCCCTGTCCAACCCCCTGCTAACTTGGTTTCACGTCGCTCCATTTTTGCGCGTTAAACCTTGCTTATCGATCAAGAAGACTTCGGTCCAAAAGTCGCGAGTCGAAAATGTGATGTGCCTCATAGGATTGAGCGCATTCTCCACACCCCCTGCACGATCCAAGACGTAAAGCAACTGACCAAGGTCCAGCCAAAAAAGATCAAAAAAGGCCCCATGCAAGTTTACCTCTTCCGCATCAGCCGGAAGTATCGCCATGATTTGGTTCATAATGTTTTCGACGGACTCGTTAAAATCTTCTAAAATTTCCGTTGTTTTCTTGTCTCCATCTACCGCGTGCATCCGCGCGAATGCAACTGACCGCAGCAATGCATTGGCAAAAGCGCGATCACTAGCAGGTCCGAACGACAACGGTGAGACAGCAACTTTTACGACCTTCATCGTATTGCCGTCGTCGGTCGCAAGAGAAGTGAAGCCAGATCGAATGTTATATTCATGGCGGAATAATTGAACCGCCATGTGTAAATAGCTTTTCGTGTAATCATCAATGAAAGCGAACATATCGCCGGACCGCGCCTTCGATGTCAGCGTCTTTGCTTTCATCTCGAACAAGACGATCTCTTTGTCAGTGCGTACGCCGACATCAATTTCAAAGTTCTCATTTTTGACTGTATAAATCTCTCTCTCGACAAGCGTATGCGGACCACCTCGGCAAGCTCGGGCAACGCACTTTTCAACAACATCGCCGACAAGATCGGCGGCTTTCTTCGTTCCGAGGGATTTCCAAATATTTCCGAAAATTACCTCACAAGCCGCTGCCAGCGCCATTGATCTCGGCAGCACCAGGGTATCACCGTTATTCAGGTCAAACAGGACAGTTGCATCATGATTTCGTTTATCCATAGAAAACGGAGACAGAAAATACTTGTTCACGTCCTTTACGCTTTTTTGCCCATGCCGCCATAAATAGGGATATTCTTTTTCTGCATGGTTGTTCTTGAATATGCATAGGCCATGAATTGGTATCTTAGCCATAAGCTGCCTCACATCATCGATCAGAAGCAATGTCTCGCTCTCGGTATGTTGAGAACCGATA
>JBBDOA010000177.1:0-10580 GCA_040877275.1 Rhodospirillales bacterium
TCAGTCTGGGTCCCCGCCTTCGCGGGGATGACGGGGTGCTGTTGATATAGTTGCTGTAACTCATTGTTACCAATTCAGAACTTTCGGACCAGGCTCTGAAATATTCCTCATCCTGAGGAGGCCCCATTCTTTCTTGTGGGGCCGTCTCGAAGGATGCGGTGCGTGATATCAATTTGAATCGAGTTCAGTCACCTCTGCTCAGTGCACGCGCTGAATGCAGAAATCGATCAGATTGATCAGCGCCCGCTTTTCAGCACACTCCTTGAATATCCCGAGCGCATCGCGGGCAATGGCACCATAATGCCGGGCCCGGTCGACACTGTCGGCGAGGGCACCGTGCTTTTCCATCAGATCGATGGCGTGTGCCAGATCGTCGTCTGTCTGTTCAAGGTCTTCGAGCGTGCGACGCCAGAAGGTCCGCTCTTCGTCATTGCCGCGACGGAACGCGAGAATGACCGGCAGGGTGATCTTGCCTTCGCGGAAATCGTCGCCGACGGTTTTGCCGAGCTTGGCCTGTTCGGCGCGGTAATCCAGCACATCGTCGATCAGCTGAAAGACGATGCCCAAATTCATGCCGAAGGAATCAAGCGCATCCTCCTCGACCTTCGGGCGTTCGGCGACGACGGCACCGATGCGGCAGGCGGCGGCAAACAGTTGCGCCGTTTTCGATTTGATCACTTCCAGATACTGGCTTTCGCCGGTTTCGGTGTCGTTGGTGGTCAAAAGCTGCAGCACTTCGCCTTCGGCGATCACCGACGAGGCGCGGCTGAGGATGCCCAGAACCTTGAGCGAGCCATCCTCGACCATCAGCTCGAACGAGCGGGAGAACAGGAAATCACCGACCAGCACGCTGGCCTTGTTGCCGAAAATCGCGTTGGCCGACTGCATGCCGCGGCGCAGCGCACTTTCGTCGACGACATCGTCGTGCAGCAGGGTCGCGGTGTGAATGAACTCGACACAGGTCGCCAGCGTCACATGCCGGTTGCCCTGATAGCCGCACAGTTGTGCCGACGCCAGCGTCAGCATCGGCCGCAGCCGCTTGCCGCCGGCGGCGACAATATGCGAGGCCAGTTGCGGAATCAGCGCCACCGGGCTTTGCATGCGTTTGACGATTTCCTCGTTGACGGCTTTCAGATCGCCGGCAATCAGATCGTGCAACTCATCAAGTGATGGACGCTTGTCGCGTTCTCCGTCCAGACTGATCACTACGCCCACGGTTTCTTCCTCGTCCCGTTTTGTTTATTGCTATCCATGCTGCTCTCAACCGGCCACCCGGCCAAACTTGTTGCCCGGCCATCAGGCCAAATTAGTTGAAAGCATAGGGACGGCCTTTACAGTGGGCAAGAACAGAGAAAAACAGGATTTTCAATGCGCGAACTGACCCGGTCCAACGATCCGGTGTTTCTGTCGTATCTCCGGGCCGAACTGGGTGTCGAGGGGATCGAGGTGCTGGTGCTGGATAGCTTCGCCTCGTCGGTGCTGGAGCCGATGAATATGACGGCGCTTCAACGCGTTATGGTCGCAGAAGATGATTACTGGCGGGCCTGGACCGTGGTCGAGGAAGCTGAAGGGCGGATCAGCGAAGATACCGTACTGGGTGGCAGGGTTCATCTGCTGCAACCAAAGGTCGGCTTTCGCGCTGCCGCAGACCCGGTCCTGCTGGCCGCCTCGGTGCCGGCTGAACCTGCCGATCAGGTCCTTGACGTCGGCACCGGTACCGGTGCGGCGGCGTTTTGCCTGCTGGCGCGAGCGCCGGAAGCGTGGCTTAGCGGCATTGATGTGCAGCCCGATCTGATTGCCCTGGCCGAACGGGCGGCGTTCAGGAACGATATGGAATCGCGGGCCCGTTTTGCCGTGATGGACGTCAGTGCGCCGGATGCGGCAATGCGGACGGCACTGTTCGATCATGTCATGTCAAACCCGCCGTTTCTGGATGCCCGGACCGGACAGATGCCGAAGGACCCGGCGCGCGCCCGGGCGACCGTGGAAAGCACGGCTGATCTGCAGACATGGCTCCGTTTCATGGCGGCACGGCTCAGGGATGCAGGCACGCTCAGCATCATCCACCGCGCCGACCGGGCAGATGAGATCATCGCCTTGCTGGGGGATGATTTCGGACATGTCCGCCGTCTTGACCTGATCAGCATGGATGACGGCCGTCCGGTCAAGCGCTGCATTGTGCAGGCAACCAGGGGGGCCGCGCCCGGCCTGCTGTCGAAAAGTGCGATGGTGCTGCACAATGCGGACGGCAGTTTTACCGATCAGGCGCAGGCAGTGTTGCGGGATGGCCAAGCCCTGACCATCTCCTAAAGTGCATTTAACAGGAGCAACACATGGATTTGATACCAGAAATTGTCACAGCCAAAATCCGGGAATGGCGAACCGGCGAAAAATTGCCGGTGGTGCCGGTGGTGCCGCTGCGGGGGATCATCGGTCAGATGGGGCCGATGCGAAAGGGGCTGACGCTGGAAGGCGTTGCCGGAACGCTGGATCGCGCCTTCAAGGTGAAAAACGCCAGTGCGGTGGCGCTGATCATCAATTCGCCGGGCGGCTCGCCGGTGCAATCGGCACTGATCGCCAGGCGCATCCGCCAGTTGGCGGCGGAGCACAACGTCAAGGTGATCGCGTTTTGTGAAGATGTCGCGGCCAGCGGCGGCTACTGGCTGGCGGCAGCAGCCGACGAGATTCTCGTCGACGAGAATTCCATTGTCGGATCAATCGGCGTCATTTCTTCGAGCCTCGGCTTTGTCGAGGCGATCAGGAAGATCGGTGTCGAGCGGCGGTTGCACACGGCCGGCGACAAAAAATCATTCATGGACCCGTTCCTGCCGGAAAAGAAGGCTGACGTCACCCGGCTCAAGGAAATCCAGGGCGACATGCACGAAAGTTTCAAGGCCTATGTCAGCGAGCGACGCGGCGAAAAACTGAAGGACGATCCGACATTGTTTTCCGGTGCCTTCTGGACCGGCAGACGCGCCGTCGATCTGGGATTGGCCGACGGGATCGGCGATATCAGACCGACCTTGCGCGAACGCTTCGGCGAAAAAGTCCGGATGCCGGTGTTCAGCGAGCGGAAATCGTGGTTATCTCGACGCTTCGGCGGCACCAGCCAGCATACAGATGTTGCGATCTGGGCGGATAGTCTGATATCCGCCGTCGAAGAACGGGTGATCTGGGACCGCTATCGTCTGTAATAAATAAACCGGGGATAAGGCCGATAATGATTTTCAGGAAAACAGACGTGGCCGCCGACGTCGCCCGCGCCGACATCGATGCCCATTACCGCGCTGACGAGACCGCATGCATTGAACGGCTGCTGGGCGAACTTGATCTCGGTGCCGAGATGCGATCCGGCATTGATCATTATGCCCGCACGCTGGTCGAAGCGGTTCGCGACAAGACCGTCCACAAGGGCGGCATCGATGCGTTTCTGCATGAATACGGCCTGTCGACGCAGGAAGGTGTTTTGCTGATGTGTGTCGCCGAGGCGCTGCTCCGTATTCCCGATGACGACACCCGCGAAGCGCTGATCCGTGACAAGCTGGGTTCGGCGGACTGGAAAAAGCATCTGGGCGCGTCGTCGTCACTGTTCGTCAACGCCTCCACCTGGGCGCTGATGATGACCGGTCAGGTCGTCAACATGCACGGCTACAAGGGGCGCTCGCCCGATGCGGCGCTCAGGCGCATCGTCGCCCGGCTGGGCGAGCCGGTGGTGCGCGAAAGCGTCAATCAGGCGATGCGCGTGATGGGCAAGCAGTTCGTCATGGGCCGCACGATTGAGGAAGCGCTGGAGCGCGCACGCGAATGGGAAAAGCGCGGCTACAGCTATTCCTATGACATGCTCGGCGAAGCGGCCAGGACCATGGACGACGCCAGACGCTATTTTCAGGCCTACAAGACCGCTATCCAGAAAATCGGCGAAACCGCCGACGGGCGCGGGCCTTACAAGGGACCGGGTATTTCCGTCAAGCTGTCAGCCCTGCATCCCAGATATGAAATCGGCCAGGCCGGCCGGGTCATGGACGAACTGGTGCCCCGGCTTCGGGCGCTGTGTCTGGATGCGGCGAAATACGACATCGGCCTGAATATCGATGCCGAGGAAGCCGACCGGCTTGATCTGTCGCTGGACTGTATCGAGGCCATTTCCGGCGATCCGGCCCTGAAGCACTGGCAGGGCTTCGGGGTTGTCGTGCAGGCCTATCAGAAACGTGCGCCCTTCGTGCTTGATTATCTGGCAGCGATGGCAAAACGGCATGAGCGCCGTCTGATGGTGCGTCTGGTCAAGGGGGCGTACTGGGATATGGAAATCAAGCGCTCCCAGGAACTGGGGCTTACGGGCTATCCGGTCTATACCCGCAAGGCCAATACCGATGTTTCGTATCTGGCCTGTGCCCGAAAGCTGTTCGCCAATACCGAAGCCTTCTATCCGCAGATGGCGACGCACAACGCGCATTCCATTGCCTCTGTGCTGCAGTTCGCCGGCAATAACCGGGATTTCGAATTCCAGCGCCTGCACGGCATGGGCGAGGAGCTTTATGAGCAGGCCATCGAAGACGACAGGATCGGTACCGGGTGCCGGATTTATGCACCGGTCGGCCAGCATGAAGACCTGCTCGCCTATCTGGTCCGGCGTCTGCTTGAGAACGGTGCCAACTCGTCGTTCGTCAACCGGGTCCAGGATGCGGCAACGCCGGTCGATGAAATCATCGCCGATCCGATTGCCCAGGTTCGCGGCTATGCCCTGAAACCGCACCCGCGCATTCCGATGCCGCGCGATATTTATGGTGCGGCGCGGAACAACGCCCGGGGCATGGATCTGAGCGACCGGGTTGTGCTGAACGACCTTGCGCTTGAGATGCCCAAAGTCTTCGAGACCAGCTGGAAGGCCGGGCCGATTGTCTGTGGTGACGATCTCGACGGCGAACAGCCGCGCGACGTGGTGACGCCGCAGAACACCGGGCGGCGCATCGGCGAGGCCAGCGAGGCGACCGACGCTCAGATCAAAAAGGCGATCACGGCAGCGTCAAAAGCGGCCATCGACTGGGGGGCCAGACCGGCACATGAACGGGCGGCGTGTCTTGAGCGTGCCGCCGATCTGATGGAACAGGACATGGCGCGGCTGATGGGGCTGTGCGTTGCCGAAGCCGGCAAGACGGTTCTGGATGCGGTTGCGGAAATCCGCGAAGCCATTGATTTCTGCCGCTACTATGCGATCCGTGCGCGTGACGATCTGGCCGGCGGGTTCCGGCTGAGGGCCGAGGGCAGCGCCGGCGGTGCCGGGATCGCGTTCACCGGCGGCGGCATCTTTACCTGCATCAGCCCGTGGAATTTTCCGTTCGCCATCTTCTGCGGTCAGGTGACGGCGGCGCTGGCGGCAGGCAATGCGGTACTGGCCAAACCGGCCGAACAGACCCCTGTCATTGCCGCCGAGGCAGTCCGGCTTCTGCACAGGGCGGGGATTCCGGGGGACGTTCTGCATCTGTTGCCGGGTGATGGTGTCAGGGTCGGCGGGGCGCTGGTCAGGGATCCGCTGGTCGGCGGTGTCTGCTTTACCGGCTCGACCGAGGTCGCCCGCATCATCAACCGCACACTGGCAGCGCGCGACGGCACGATGCCGCCGCTGATCGCCGAAACCGGCGGCCAGAACGTGATGATTGTCGATTCCTCGGCGCTTAGTGAACAGGTGACGCGCGACGTCATGATGTCGTCGTTCCAGAGCGCCGGTCAGCGTTGTTCGGCGTTGCGTGTGATGTTCGTGCAGGACGATGTCGCCGACCGCACGATCCGGATGATCGCCGGCGCGATGGAAGAGCTGACGGTGTCCGATCCGGCCTATATCTCGACCGATATCGGCCCGGTCATCGATGCCGAAGCCAGGGACATGCTGAACGGTCACATCAAGCGGATGCTTGGCGAAGGCCGGGAAATCAACCGGACGCGACTGGGTGCCGGGACCGAGCACGGCTGCTTCGTGACGCCGGCGGCGTTCGAGATCGATAGCATCAGTCAGCTTCAGCGCGAGGTGTTCGGCCCGATCCTGCATATCGTCCGCTTCAAGGGCTCAAAGCTGGATAACGTCGTCAAGGCGGTCAACGATACCGGCTATGGCCTGACGCTCGGCGTGCACACCCGCATCGACGAGAACTGGCGGCGCATCTTCAGGGCGGCCCGGGTCGGCAATACCTACGTCAACCGCAACCAGATCGGTGCCATCGTCGGCGTGCAGCCGTTCGGCGGACAGGGGTTGTCCGGCACCGGCCCGAAAGCCGGCGGTCCGGATTATCTGCACCGCTTCGTCAGCGAAACCGGCCCGGCTGTGACAGATGGGGTAGCGCCAGGTCCGGCAGATGGGGCCGTGACACTCGCCGATGTCTGCGTCGACAAGGCTTCACTGCAACGCGCCATCGGATCGGGTGTCGGAGCCTGGGATCTGCCGACGGAGCAGCGCTGCGACATCATCGAGGATGTTGCCGAGGCGCTTGAACAGGACGGTCTCAAGGGTGTGACAGAGGATGAGTGCCTGCGCGCCGCTGCCTATCTCAGGGCTTATGCCGCGCACGTCGATGCCGACTTTGCCGAGCCGCTGAGCCTGCCCGGACCGACCGGCGAGAAGAACGAGCTGAGCCTGCATCCGCGTGGCCTTGTCGCCTGCATCGCAGCCACTGGGCCCGGCAGCACAGCCGCGCTGATCGCCCAGACCGGTGCGGCGCTGGCGACCGGTAACGGGGTACTGTTGTGGCACGGCTCGGACGGCATCGCGGGTCAGGTGGCCCGGGCGTTCAGGGATGCCGGTGTTGCCGAGGCGGCGCTGATGCCGGTCGATAGCGGCAATTCGGCTTCGCTCGGGGATCTGGTTGCAAACCCGGCGCTGGAAGCGGTCTGTATCGCCGGGCCAATTGCGCTGGCGGTCGAGATCAACCGTACGCTGGCCGAGGCTGATCTGGCGATTCGCCCGGTCATCGTCTTCCGCGAGAATCCGGCTGACGATATCGGTGCCGGTCAGCCGCTTGCCGGCAGTCCGCATTATCTGCACCGCTTCGTGCATGAGCGCTCGCTCAGCATCGACACCACGGCGTCGGGCGGCAACGCCTCGCTGCTGTCAATCGGCGACGGCTCATCGAGCCTGCCGGGCGATGTGTGACACTGAAGGCCGTCATTCCGGCGGAGGCCGGAATGACGACTATTCAATGATTGCACGTCACCCCGGTGGAGACCGGGGTCCAGAGTTACACGTTCGCATCCCGGTGTGTCAGGCCGTGCCCGTTTCTCTGGATTCCGGCGTGCGCCGGAATGACACATTACACCAATACCGTCCACCCAATCAGTCGGGACACAACACCTGCGCCGGGTGAGGGGTATATGGGGAAACCCTTGACCATGAATCCCCCGGGCACGTAAAACTACGGATGTTCGGATTTTCACTCCCCAAGCTGATCATTCTGGCGCTGATCATTGTCGGCGTCTGGCAGGGCTTCAAATATCTCAAGCGCCGCCAGGAAGTTCAGGACAGGAACAGGCATGACAAGGTGCGCGAAGCACGCCGCGAGACCGAGGGCTCGTCCGATCCCGTCGAGGATATGATCCGCTGTACCGTCTGTGAGGCGTTCGTCGCCGGCAACAGCCCGAAATCCTGCGGCAGACGGGATTGCCCGTACCCCGGCTGAGACCGTCACCCCGGCAACAACTTCTCCATTCCTTGGCCTTGATCAGCAGGCGGCAGGCCCGTATGTTGCAGCGCACCGAAAACGGACCCGAACACCCCGGAAATGGCCTTGGCACCGAACAAAGATACCTGTTTCCAGAAACTGATCCTGAAGCTGCAAGGCTATTGGGCGGATCATGGCTGCGTCATCCTGCAGCCGTATGACATGGAAGTCGGGGCCGGCACCTTCCACCCGGCGACGACGCTGCGCGCGCTGGGCAGCCCCGACGATGTCTGGAACTGTGCCTATGTGCAGCCGTCAAGGCGGCCGACCGATGGCCGCTATGGCGAGAACCCGAACCGGCTGCAGCACTATTACCAGTTTCAGGTGCTGATGAAGCCGTCACCGGCCAACATTCAGGAAATGTATCTGCAAAGCCTCGGCGTGCTCGGCATCGATCCCGACATGCACGATATCCGCTTTGTCGAGGATGACTGGGAAAGCCCGACGCTGGGCGCCTGGGGTCTCGGCTGGGAAGTGTGGTGCGACGGCATGGAAGTGACGCAGTTCACCTATTTCCAGCAGGTTGGCGGCTACGACTGCAATCCGGTCCCGGTCGAGCTGACCTACGGGCTTGAGCGCCTTGCGATGTATGTGCAGGGCGTCGAGAACGTCTATGATCTGGATTGGAACGGTCTGCCAAAGGAAGCCGGTGGCAAAACATACGGCGACGTGTTCCATCAGGCCGAGATCGAATTCTCCACCTATAATTTTGAGCACGCGAATACCGACATGGTGCGCAAGCACTTCGAAGATGCCGAAGCCGAATGCAAGGCGGTGCTGGATGCGGGCGGCAACAGGGCGCTTGTGCTGCCGGCCTATGACCAGTGCCTGAAGGCGTCGCACCTGTTCAACCTGCTGGATGCGCGCGGCGTGATTTCCGTCACCGAACGGCAAAGCTATATCGGCCGCGTGCGTGCGCTGGCCAAGGGCTGCGCCGATGCGTGGATGAGCCAGCACGGTATGGGGGAGGGCAATTGATGCATTTCCCCCTCACCCTCCCACGCGCGTTGCGCGCGGGCCCCTCCCTCTCCCCAGGGAGAGGGATCGTGCGGCGTGAGTCCCCTCTCCCTTGGGAGAGGGACAGGGTGAGGGGCAAAGCCGATGCCTGAACTCCTCCTCGAAATACTGTCCGAAGAAATCCCGGCCCGCATGCAGGCGCGTGCCGCCGATGATCTGAAGCGTCTGGTGACGGACGGCCTGAAAGCCGCCGGACTGGACTTCCGGAAGGCCGAAGCATACGTGACGCCGCGCCGTCTCTGCCTTGTTGTTGACGGCCTGCCGGAGAAGCAGCCGGACGTCTCCGAAGAACGCCGCGGCCCGAAAGTCGATGCGCCCGAACAGGCGGTTGCCGGATTCAGGAAATCCCTCCCCGAAGGGGCCGTGATCGAGCAGCGCGAAACGCCGAAGGGCACATTCTTTTTTGCGTTGGTCGATATCAAGGGTGCTTGGACTTCCCAGGTAATTGCTATTGTATTCTACAAACTACTGATCACATTTCCTTGGCCAAAATCGATGCGTTGGTCGAGTGGTGGTATGCGGTGGGTTCGGCCAATTACTCAAATAATGATGACTTTTGGTGGGCAACGCTTTGATGTCCCGATATTGCTAGGGGTTCACGTTGGACCAAATGGCAATACAATATCGCCGTTGCTTCCAGAAGATTCCACCGTCGGCCATCGCTTCCTCGCACCCGATGCGTTCGAGGTAAAGGATTTCGCCGACTACAAGGCGAAGCTCCTCAATGCGAAAGTGATGCTCGATCCGGCCGAGCGCCGGGCGAAGATTGAAGCCGATGCCAAAGCGCTGGCGGCGAAAGAGGGGCTTTCGCTGAAAGACGATCCGGGTCTCTTGGACGAAGTGACCGGGCTGGTCGAATGGCCGGTCGTGCTGATGGGCACGATTGAACAGCAGTTCATGACGCTGCCGGCCGAAGTGCTGACGACGTCGATGCGCGCGCACCAGAAATATTTTGCCTGTCTGAATGCGGACGGCACGCTCGCCAACAAATTCATCGTCGTCGCCAACACCGAGACGAAGGACGGCGGCAAGCAGGTGGTGGCGGGCAACGAGCGCGTGCTGCGGGCGCGGCTGTCCGACGCCAAGTTCTTCTGGGATCAGGACCGCGCGCAGACACTTGAGTCCCGCGTCGATGCGCTCAAGGACCGGGTGTTCCACGCCAAGCTTGGTAATCTGCTTGAGAAAGTGGATCGGGTTGAGGTGCTGGCCGCCGAGATCGCGGCGCATGTGCCGGGGGCGGACAAGGATAAGGTCAAACGTGCGGCGCGTCTGGCCAAGGCTGATCTGTCGACCGGCATGGTCGGCGAGTTCCCCGAGCTTCAAGGCCTGATGGGTCGCTACTATGCGATTGCCGATGGTGAAGATGCTGCCGTTTGTGACGCCATCGCCGAACACTATTCGCCGCTCGGCCCTAACGACACCTGCCCGACCCATCCGGTCAGTGTCTGCGTCGCGCTGGCTGACAAGATCGACACGCTGGTCGGCTTCTTTGGAATTGAGCAATTTCCTACTGGCTCAAAAGACCCTTACGCGCTGCGTCGTGCTGCACTTGGAGTGATACGAATTATTTTAGAGAATCAACTTAGGTTCGCTTTGAAGGACGTCATCAACAAGTTGATCCCAGCGTTTATGCTTTCAGTTGAATCAACAGTTGAATCATCTGTTGAAAGACCAATCCGTGGCATAAGCGCAGAAACTGCAGAGTGGGTAATGATTTTTCTAGCCGACCGTCTGAAGGTGCATCTGCGCGAGCAGGGTGTGCGGCATGATCTGATCGACGCCGTCTTTGCCCTTGGTGGCGAGGATGATCTGGTGCGGCTGATCAAGCGGGTCGAGGCGTTGCAGTCATTCCTGGCC